>JASBZH010000029.1 GCA_029983555.1 Peptoniphilus sp.
CTAATAGTCTAAATACATGATATAAGCTTACGGGTAAATAAAATACATTTTATTAACACGTTTTCTATTTACTATGTATTTATAATAATGTATTTTTAATTTAATGTCAAGGAATTTAGTAGACTTTTAATGTATTTAATATATCCAATGAATTGGCAGTTTAAACCAGCAAGCAAAACATTAAAATTATCTATAATTTAGGGATTTAAACGGGCAATGAAGTCTTATAAATGAAAATGTTTATTTTAAGATTTTATCATGTTTTCAAGAAGAAAGATTGTATTTCGATTTTTTAAGGTATTAGTTTAATTATAAATTTATATAAATACTTTTAAAAGCACTACACAATATTTCATATCTAGATAAACAATTTTTTAAAAAAACATTCTAGTTATATCACTTGCAAATTATTAATTTTACGATTCTAAAGAGATTAAAATTTTATATTTAATTTAAACTTGCAATAAAAAAAGGTTACTTTGAAAGTAACCTATAAAATATTATGAAATTTTGTTGCCATTTTTGTCGTATTTATAAAATCCTTCACCAGACAATAGTCCGAACTTTCCTTCGTCAATTTTTTTGGCGAGAATTTCAGCTTGAGCTTTAAAATTATAAGGAGCTTTGTCTTTATATTTATCGGCAGCAGCTTTTGTAATTTCGTATGCAGTTTTAAGTCCTACGATGTCTAAAATTTCAAATGGTCCTTTTAACGCACCCGTTCCGTATTTCCAAGCGGTATCTATATCATTAGGTGTTGAAATTCCATTTACATATAAATCGAAACCTGAATTTAAAAATGGAATTAGCATTGAGTTTAATAAATAACCTGGCTGTTCCTTTTTTAGTTCTAGAGGTATCATTCTTATATTTTTTGCAAAATTTACGACATCCTCAAATACTTCTGGATCTGTTTTTGGTGTCATCATGACTTCTGCTATATTGTTCTTGTGAATTTCATTTGCAAAGTGAAGTGCCAAGAACTTTTCTGGTCTAGAAGTATATTCCATAAATGACGATGGAAGTAGTGAAGATGAGTTAGTGCATATAATTGTCCTTTCAGGCAAAATAGGTGCAATTTTTTTATATAATTCGATTTTTGTATCTAAGTCTTCGCTTATAGATTCGATGACTATGTCGGCATCTTTTAGAGCATCTTCAAGATCGAGCTTTATTTTTAAATTTTCATAAGCATCATCAACTTTTTTTAGAGACTCTTCATAGTTAAAATTAGAATAGCTATCTGCGATTCCCCTTGCAAGTTTAGCGGGTGACTTAGATTTATTCATTTCCTCGATAGATTCTATATAATCTTTTTTAACGTGACTAAGTTTGGGTTTAGTTCTTTGTATTGAACCTTCGCTTCTTAGCCAAATTGTAGTGTCAAAGCCACAAAACTGTGATTGGAATGCAATTTGTGCTCCTAAAACTCCGCCACCACAAACGACTACTTTTTTGATGTTCATATTTTCCTCCTTGAGAGTAAATTTACTCGCCAAATAGTTATACCACTATGTAAGAGATAATAAACTAATAACTTCAGAAGGTCAATTGATTTTTGATAATTAAAATAGTATGTTAAAATAAAATTTATATTATAAGAAAAGAGGGGATATTATGTTAGTTGCCGTTACTGCTGGAACTCCTGTTGATACTGAACTTGGATGTGATTTAGTAAAAAATAGTGGATTTGAAGTTTTGTCATATCCTGTTGCAAAATCGCCAAAAGAACAAGATAAATTGCAGTTTTTGGATAAAGAAATTTTGGAGAAAAAAGTTGAAGTTATAATTGATGATGCTAAAGAAAATGGCGCAATTGCACTTTTTATTTATTGCAATTCACTCTCGACAGCAATTGACTACAAAAAAATTGCTCGCGATAAAGATTTTAAAATTATTACTCCTCTTGAAATTTATGAAAAATATGCTATCAAGTCTCATAATCTTGTAGTTATCAGTGCGAATTCACAATCGGCTCACGGAATTGAAAATATTTTAAAGGGGAAAAATCCAAATTTAAATTTAATAACTATAGGGATTTTACCAGTTGTAGTTGAGATAGAAAAAAAGAAAGATCCAAAAGATATTATTAAAAACTTGGCATTAGATGAACTTTTTAAATTTTTGGAAGATGTAAAAATTGGAGACGACAAGAGAAAAGATGTAGTTTTGGGTTGCACTCACTTTCCATATTTAAAAGAAGAAATTAAAAAAATAACAAAACTTGAAATTTTAGATCCTGCTGACGGAATGATTGATGAGTTAAAGAAAATCAGTCTCTAAAATTTTTTATCACATACAATATGACTATTTATTATTTATATTAATATTAAAGGCGCAATTTGTATTTATTACAAAAAGCGCCTTTTTGATAATAGTATGACTTTTTAATTATCTATTTGCCATTATTACTTTGATTTCATCTTCGTTAATTCCAACCATTGCCTCGCCAATATCTTCTGAAACTTCTGCAATTATGTCGTTATCTTTATAATTTTCAACAGCTTTTACTATTGCAACTGCTCTTTTTTCTGGATTTGTAGATTTAAAAATTCCTGAACCTACAAAGACTCCTTCTGCACCGAGTCTTCTCATAAGTGCTGCATCGGCAGGAGTTGCGACTCCACCAGCAGAAAAATTTAGCACTGGAAGTTTTTTATTTTCATAGACATATTTAAGTAGATCATAAGAAACTCCCATTTCTTTTGCTAGATGATAGAGCTCGTCTTCTCTTCTTCCTGCAATTTTTGCAATGCCTTCGACAATTTCTCTCATGTGATTTACTGCTTGACTTACATCGCCAGTTCCAGCTTCTCCCTTTGTTCTAATCATTGATGCGCCCTCTTCAATTCGCCTTAGAGCTTCTGGTAAATTCCTTGCGCCACATATAAATGGAGTGTTAAAAGAGTTTTTGTCTATGTGATATAAATCATCGGCAGGAGTTAGCACTTCGGACTCGTCTATGTAATCAATACCAATAGATTCTAATACAGAAGCCTCCACGAAGTGTCCAATTCTAACTTTTGCCATAACTGGAATTTTAACTGCATTCATTATTTCTTTTATCATTTTTGGATCGCTCATTCTAGAAACCCCTCCAGCTTCTCTTATGTCTGCAGGAATTCTTTCAAGAGCCATAACTGCAACTGCTCCAGCATTTTCAGCTATGCGAGCTTGTTCTGGATTTGTTACATCCATTATTACTCCACCTTTAAGGGAGTTACTGATTTCTGTAAATCTTGTATTCATAAAAATTCTCCTCATAAATTAATTTGTTAAAGAAATTATATCTTGAATCTGGTATCATTAAAAGTATCAAATAAGTTATTTTTGGAGGTACCAGATGTTTAGCATAAATTTTAATGACAAGTCCGATTTATTTGTGCAATTGTATGAATACATCAAGGGAGAAATAATTTCTGGAAATATTTCTAAAGATAGTCTCCTTCCATCTAAAAGGAACTTGGCAAATCACTTGGGAGTATCTGTAAATACTGTTGTAAAAGCTTATGAGAATCTGATGGATGAGGGCTACATCTATGCAAAGCCGCGTGTAGGATATTTTGTTAGTCCAGTTGAAAATATTTTAAATATAAAACCCGAAAAAATAGAAATAGAAGTTGATAAAAAAAATGAGTTTAAATATAATTTTGATTTAAATAAAAATTCTGATTTTGCCTTTCCAAATACAAATTTTAAAAAGGTGTTAAATGAATCTCTCTTTGAAAGCGAAAAGCTTTCTAAAAGAGATGACAAGGGACTTTATATTCTCAGAAATTCAATCAAAAATTATTTAAAATCTGCTAGAAATGTAGAAGTTTCAGAAGATTCAATAATTATAAGTTCTGGAATGGAATATTTATTTCAAATTTTATTTTATATTTTGCCAAAAGACACGGTTTTTGGACTTGAAAATCCAGGTTATCAAGAAATTAAGAATTTGCTAAAGATGAATAATAAAAAATACATATTTCAGAATATTGATGAGAGCGTCGCGACTTTAGAAAATAAAAAAATTGATGCACTTTTAATAACTCCATCTCATCAATTTCCTACGGGAAAGATTATGCCGATAGGAAGAAGAATAGAGCTCTTAAATTATGCACAGAAAAATAATGGATATATTGTAGAAGACGATTATGACAGCGAGTTTAAGTATTATGGCAGACCAATTCCAGCTTTAAAGAGTTTAGATGTGCCAGATAGGGTTATTTATATTTCAAATTTTTCTAAGTCAATATCTCCAACTCTTAGAGTTAGCTTTATGGTTTTGCCAAAAGATTTGTTGGAAAAATATGAAAAGATCAAACCGTTTTACAATTGTCCCGTTCCAAATATAATTCAAGTTTCTCTATCTAAATTTATTGACGAAGGATATTTTGAAAAACATCTCAATAGAATGAGAAGAATTTATGACGAGAAGAGAAAATTTGCCCTCTTATTTTTTGAAAATGAAAATTTATACAGAGTTATAGACAAAAAGGCAGGTCTTCACTTTATTTTAGAAATAAAAGCCAACATCACAGAAAAAGAATTAGAAAAAAAGATGGCAGAGAAGAATATTTTTATAAGGGGACTTGGCAATTATTATGAGGAAAAAGCAGACTATATTTATCCGAGAATGATTATTGGATATGGAAATATGGAAAATAATGATTTAAAAGATGCGATTAATATTTTAAAGACGACAGTAGATAGCCTTATAAATAAATGAATAAAAAAAATAAAAGTCGCGTCAATGCGACTTTTAAACTGTTATCTTTTCAATTAATTTTGCAACTTTAATGGGAAGTGTGATTTTGTGTTCACCTGGGACGAAAGTTGTCCTATTCATATCGTTACATTTTTTAACAAAAGCATCAGTCGATTCAATTACTTTCATATCCAGAAGTAAATTTCCAACGTCTTTTGCATTTGCACCTTCACTTATTGTAAATGTAATATCGTGAATATCTTCGCCACAAATATCAGCCAAAATCTCTTTTACCTTCATGTTTTCGTGTATCTCATAATTTCCAGGTAAAATTTTCTCTTTAAGTCCCATATCATCCATAAGTCTTTTGTATTCATTTTCAGAAGTTATTAGATTGTTACTTAAAAGTATTTTTCCAAGACCATCGACATCGGTATTCGCAGGAACATTTACAATAATGCTCTCTTTCTTTTCAGTATTTTTTTCTTTTTCCTTTACTATTGGTATTTCATATTTTTCATCAGATTTGCCAACTAGATTAAGTAATTCCATCTTTGTCTTTTTAAATTCGCTCTTTATCGTAAAATTGGCTTCTCCATTATTTACGGAATTTATATAGAGATGATCGATTCTCCACTTTACGATAAATACAAGTAAGACAAGGAAGAGAATGAGCAATAAAATTTCGAATAGTTTGATGAAAAACAGTGAAACTTTATTAAAAATCTTCAATTTATTCCTCTTTTCATATTTTGTCACTCTTTTGATATAATTATAACAGATTAAGGAAAAATGGTGAAGACAATGAGAGAAATTATTATTACCGAAAACGATGCTGGCAGGAGAGTCGACAGATTTTTAAAAATCTATTTTGAAAAAGCTCCGCTGTCTTTTATTTATAAAAATCTCAGGAAAAAAAATATAAAAGTAAACGGCAAAAAGGCAAAGCCTGAAGATATTTTAAATAAAGGTGACGAGATAAAACTATATTTAGCAGAAGACACTATAAAAAAGTTTAAAAAGGATATGGAAAAGTCAAAAAATTCAAAATTCCCAGACGTTCTTTTTGAAAATGAAGATATAATTTTAATAAATAAACCGGTAAATATGCTAACACATAATGACCAGAGATCTTATCAAGACAATGCACTGGATAGGATGGTCGATTATTTGATTTTTAAAGGTCAGTACAATCCAAGACTTGAAAATTCTTTTAGGCCTGCATTTGTAAATAGGCTCGATAGAAATACATCAGGAATTTTAATTGGTGCAAAAAATTTAAAATCACTTCAATATTTAAACGAAAATATTAAAAAGAGAAATATTTCAAAATATTATATGACGATAGTAAAGGGAGATATAAAGCAAGACTTTGCAGTAGATATAAATCTTAAAAAATCAAAAAACAATGTCGTTTCAAAGTCTAAAGATGGAAAGAGATCTCTAACAGAATTTAAGGTTTTAAAGAATAAGTCGGGATATACTCTTTTATCTGTAAATTTAATAACGGGTAGAACTCATCAAATTAGAGCTTCTTTAAAGGAAGAGGGCTACTACATTATTGGTGACAGAAAATATGGCGACAATAGTGAAAATAATAAATTTAGAAAGATGGGCCTTGATTCTCAATACCTTCATAATTTTTGTGTAAATTTTGATTTGGAAGAGATGAAGGAAATAAGCGGAAAAAATTTCATTTCACTTCCAAGTGACAAGATGACTAAAATTGCTGAAGATTTATTCAATATTAATTTAGGTGATATTTTAAATGAAAAAGGTGTTTTTTAATTCTCCACTCGAAGACTTTGATTACAAAAAATATGTAAACGGAAAGACTTTTTATATATTGCCATCTGAAAATTCAATAAATTCTAAAATAAGAAGTGAGCTAACACGTGGCGTAAATATAGTTGACACAGAATTTATGACTTTTGATAACATTTCAAAATTTAAGAAAGTAAGGGAAGTTGATGAAGTTGTAAAATTTATAGTGTTAAAGAGAATTTTAATTAGAAATTTTAAAGGCAAAAAAATATTTGACGAGAGCGTCGACATAATTCTAGAATTTTTTGACGAATTACTTAGAAGTGGAAAGAGAAGGGGAGATGTAGAGAAATTCTCCTCTCCAGTTGTAAAGTCTCTTGCAGATTCTTTTGAGGAATTTTATAATTATTTTGAGAAAAAAGGATATTGTCTAACCGGATCACTTTCTAAAATTGAAGTAGATGAGCTTAATGCAAAAACTATTATAATTGATGGATTTGTAAATTTTAGATTTTATGAACTTGATTTTATCAGAAGAATTTCAAAGGATATAGATGTAATAATAAATATTCCGTTTAATGTTTGTGGAATAAATGTTATAAAAAATACTCTTAAAGATTTAAAAGATTTTGGTTTTGAAATTATTATCGGAGACAGTTGGAATTACAAAAATATCTCTAAACCTAAAGATATTAAAGTTTTAAATTCAAAAGATAATTTTTACAATATGTTTTTTGTCAATATAAAAAAGGATATCTCTAATAAAAATGAGAAAATTGATATCATAACTGGGTCAAGAGAACTCGGACTTCTAATAAATGACAGAAGTAAATTTCATGGCCTTGACTTTAATATGGATATAATGGAAAGATCTAGAATAAAAGAAGAGTTAATTACGGTTTTAGATTTTTTGGAGGACAAGAGCAAAGAAAACAGTTTAAAAAGGCTAAGACTTTCTTATTTTAAAATCCCAATCGAGAAGTACATGCTCGAGGAAGACTTACTTAAGCAAAATTTTTCCAATATATTGGATATAAAATTAGACAAAATTACTGAAATTGAAATTCCAACTCATCATTTAAAAAATTATTTAGATGGAGTTAAGTTTTTGCAGGACGAGTCGATAAGACAGAGTTCAGATTTAGATTATTATTGTGACTTTTTTATAGATTATTTAGGTGATCTTGAAGAAGGCATTGAAGATAGATTTAATAAAGAAATATACGATTATATTTATATTAGGGATAGAAATTTTTTAAATAAAGTTTTGGAAATTCTTGAGAATATGAAGAGACTGAGTGAATTTTATGATGAAATTAGTTATAGAGAATTTAAAAGTCTTTTTAAAAAGTATATTGAGAACATAAAATTTAAAGCTATGCAAAATAGAGAGTCAATTGATTTGAAAAGTCTAAATTTTATGTATTATCAGGATTTAAATAAGCTTTATTTAATAGGATTTGACTCTCACTACGAGAGCACAAAAGAGAGAAATTTTTTGTACAGTGGAAAAACTATTGATGAACTTAAAGAATTTAAAATTCGAAATGATGATATTGAAATTGAGCTCTTAGAATTAATATATGCAGTATTAAATTCGAAAGAGGTCGTAATTTTAATAGATGATAAAGAAAAGGGAATGTCAAAAAATTTAAATTTAATTAATAAAATCTTCAATTTGGATATAAATAATTATGTGAGTGCATATTATTCTTCGGATATAGAAATATCAAATGATAGACATAACATAAGCTATGAACTTTCAAAGGGTACTATAGAAAAATTAAATTTAAAATTAAAAGATAGAATTTATTCAGCGACGGATTTTGACGTTTTAAAAGAATGCCCGAGAAGATTTTTATTTGAAAGAATTTTTAAACTGGAAGAATTTGCCCTTGAGTATGACGACAAATTTTATTTAAAGATGGGAGATAGGTTCCACAATATTTTAGAAAAATATTTTAAAATAGAAAAATCAAAACTTGACGAAGATTTGCTAAAAAAACTTACTTTAAGGGAAAATTTTGGGCACAAAAATTTTGATGAACTGAAATTTTTGGAAAAGATTCAAATTATTAATGATTTTAATTTCTTAAAAGAATATATTGAATGTGATTTAGAAGATCAAAAGTCCGACGATTTGGTGCCAAAATATTTTGAAAAGCCATTTGAACTTAAAATTAATGATATTAAAATTAGGGGAAGGATTGATAGAATAGATTCAAATGGAGATGAAGAGGCGATTATTGATTATAAAAGAGGATCTGCAATAAGTAAGTCTAAAATTCTAAATAAAGAGGCATTTCAAATTCCAATCTATGCTCTAGCGAGACTCTCTGAAGGGAAAAAGTTTGTAAAAGCAAGTTATGGAGTTATAAAGAACGGAGAAGTTGTTACAGTTTTAAAAAATTCTGATCTGCGTGAGAAAAATGGAAAAGTTAGATATTTTTATTCACAAGAAGAATTAGAAAATATTTTTAATGGTTCAAAAGAGGAAATTGTAAGGTTAGTTGAAAGTGTAAAGTCGGCAGATTTTGATTCGAATAGCAAATGCGACAAATGTATCTACACAGATATTTGTGAGAATAAGAGAGGTAAATATGGATAAAAAAGTTTTGAGAAAAGAATATTTTAAAAAGAGAGCAGATATACAAAATAGAGAAGAAAAAAGTGAAGTTATAAGAAAAAGACTTCGTGAATTAGATATTTATAAAAATGCCAAATCAGTTTTTATTTTTATCTCTTATAAGTCAGAAGTTAACACTCACGAAATGATTAAAATGATTAAAGAAGACGGCAAAAAATTATTGGTGCCACTTGTAATCGGAAAGGAAATGATTGCGACAGAGATTGACGGAATAGAAGATCTTTCTCCAAATAAAATGGGAATTTTGGAACCAAAAAAGGGAGATCCAGTTACAGATGTAGATCTCACAATCACACCAGGACTTGCCTTTGATAAAGATGGATATAGACTCGGATATGGTGGGGGATTTTATGATAAATTCTTTGAAAAAATTGACACCACATCTCTTGCAATAGGTTTTGATGAACAAAGAACTGAGTCTGTACCTCATGAAGATTACGACAAAAAAGTAGATTATCTTTTAACTGACAAAGAATTTATAAAATTTTAATATAACTTATTTAAAATTAATAATCTCCAGCACTATTAAATTGGCGCTGGAGATTTTTTAAATCTAACAATTTACATTTGATGTATTTTTAAGACTGTATTCTTTGGGTGTAAGGCCAGTATATTTTTTAAAAGTGATATTAAAATGTGGCTGTGACGAAAAACCGCATGAGAAAGCAATAAACTCAAGTGTCTTTTTATTTTCTTTTAAAAGTTCTTTTGCCTTGTTGGTCTTTAAAATATTTAAGTATTGGCAAAATGTAAATCCAGTTTTTTCTTTGAATAGGCGGCAGAGATAATTCTTTGATACGTGGAGTATTTTAGCAAGATTTTCTAAATTAATTCCGTTATCAAAATTACTATTAACTAATCTTATTGCCTCATCAACTATTTGATTGTCACAACATTTTATTTTTTCAAGTAAAGTTTCAGCATAAGATTTAATTATAAGCTTTGCCAAGTTTTCTAAATCTTTTACAGTAGTTGCACTTTCTATTTTTTTATTAAAATCTTTATGCATAAGAACTAAATCCTTGTTGTAAGTGATCAAGAAATATGTATAAAGAAATGAGTTTAAGTCTAGAATTTGCGTTTTATATGTATCTTTGGAAATATCTTTTGCGCTTATGGACATTTTGAAAATATCTCCAGCAAATTCAATTGTATCCGGCTTAGTTAGCTTTGCCAGATTTAAATAATTAGTCATTTAATCCTCCTCAAATTTTTTAAAAAAATTATATTAATTTATATAACAATACATTGTCTTTTGAAGTTATTATATAGTAAATGATAAAAAATATCAATTGGAGGTTAATATGAAAATAAATATTATTTATTGGTCTGGAACAGGCAACACAGAAAAGATGGCAGAAGCCATTAGAGATGGAATTAAAAATGAAGGAGCAGAAGTTTTACTTTTAAAAGTTTCTGAAGCAGATATTACTGATGTCGAAAATGCGGACAAAGTAGTTTTTGGATGCCCTGCAATGGGTGCAGAAGAATTGGAAGAAATGGAAATGAGACCATTTATGGATGAAGCCAACAAAAAGATTTCGGGCAAAAAAATTGCATTGTTTGGATCTTACGAGTGGGCAGATGGCGAATGGATAAATACTTGGGAAGAAGAAGTTGAAGATGAAGGCGCAATTGTTGTAGATAAATTGGCATGTTATGACACCCCAACAGAAGATGATATAAAGAAGTGTGAGGAATTTGGAAGAAAGATCGCTAAGGCATGATGAGATATATAAAGAAAGAGTCTTAAAATTTTATTTATATATCGATGAATTAGATGATCTAAAATATCTCATGCATCTATTTGGATTTCATTTAGCGCCGACTATTTGCAAGATAAAAGCGGGGTCTCTTGTCAATTTAAAAAATTCAAAGCGAGATTTAATTAATACTTGGAATGTTTATAAAAAATATATCGCTGATTATTTCAATTTAAAATTTGTTGAATTAAAAAAAGATGAAGAAAAGTACCTCTTATACTTTTACGACGAAACTGAGCTTATAAAAAGATTTGAAAATAAAGATATTGCATCTTATTTATCCTTTTCAGGATACGAAAAAAATAATAATATAAATTACTATATATCAAAACTTAAGGAAAATTTCAAATTCTCAATACCCTCGGAAGTTGGAATTTTTCTTGATTATCCTCTTTTAGACGTAATTGATTTCGAAAAGAACATAAAAAAATGTAAATATTGTGGCTATTGGAAATGCTACAATGACGTAGAAGGCGCTAAAGGAATTTGTTATCGCTACGATATGTTAAAAATGAATTATATATCAAAAATTTTAAATTGACACCCCTAAATAATCTTAAATAAATGGCTCTAGTTTTTTATTCTAGAGCCATTTATTATTTTGTTTTTAGAATATTATCGATAAAGTTTAATATCTCTAATTTATTTGGGGTTTCATCTATAATATCTAGATGATCTATGCCCATCATTTTGTGTGAAATATATAGTCCTTGTTTTACAAGTTTTTCCACAGAATAATTTGCGCCATATTGTCTATTCATGGATGAAATATAAGATAGATTAGTAAATTCATCTGAAATTAGGCTATCGTCATTTCCAATTCCATTTCTATAATCTGGAAGAAGAGTTATATAGACATCTTTTAAGCTCATTCTAAAATCTCCATAGTAATCGTCTAGATTAAAAGTTTTGACTAGCTCAAAGAAAAAGTCTTCTCCGTTTAAAGCATCAAAATTATTTCCAATAAAAATTGAACTTCTATTTGGATTTAAAATTTTAATTATTACATCTTTTCCCTGAAGTTTTACAGAAAGACCTGATTTGAGCTTTAAGATAAAGGTGTCTTTATTTGAATACTTTTCCTTAATTCTTCTAGTAAAATTATCATTTACGAAAGATAACTTCACATATATTATGGAATTGTCAGGTGCATCTCCAGAAAGTTTTCCTCTGTATAGTGAATCTTTTCCCTTTAAAATAGAACTCTCATGAACAATTTCTGGAATTTTATTTAAATTTCCAAGAGAAACTTTGTCTATATAAGTTGGGGCCTCTACTGAAACTATGTCTGTCTTTTCAGTTGTTTGCTCTACGA
Organism: Peptoniphilus sp.; assembly: GCA_029983555.1. Classification (GTDB taxonomy): domain Bacteria; phylum Bacillota; class Clostridia; order Tissierellales; family Peptoniphilaceae; genus Peptoniphilus_A. The sequence goes on from JASBZH010000029.1 coordinate 12,183, forward strand.
TTTGACTGTTATTTACAAATAAAATCTTTCGCACTGCATTTTCAGATATATCGAGGTCGAGCTTTATAAACTCGTAATCGTCGATTATATTTACACCCTTCTTTACTAGATAATCAATAAATTTATTGTAAATAGTAATTGTCCTCATATCAAAAGAATGATTAGAAGGATAGAAGCTAAATACTGCATCTCTAAGATCTGAAACTAGAGATTTTCTTCTTAAATTAAATAGAGTGGACATCAAATAGTAAAGATTAGATTCGAGAAAATCAGTAAAGTAAAAATACTTTTCGATGGTTTCATCCTTATTAAAAGATTTTGGCATTAAAATCATTTTTTTTAATTTAGATTTTGTTTTTTCACTCACTGTCAATATATCTTTATAAAGATGTGAATTTAAATCTATAATTTCGATATCGTCTGGATTTTTCATATTCTCATCTAGAGTATTTAAATCTTCTTTAGGCAAAATATCTTTTAAAATTTCATAAGTATTTGCAAAATTTGATAAAATATACCTATCGTCAAAAGTTTTGTAATTTGCATTGCCAGATGAATCGTCAATTGGCAAAAATTCATTGTATTTATTTTTGTATATAGTTATATTTTCTGCTGGCAAGTTTGCGTGATTTATAAGTCCATAGGCAAGCGATAAATTTCCTATTCCACCGCCTATTAAGTAAGCTTTGGTATTCTCGTCGCGATCTGGAGATAAAAGTTTTGGTTTGCTCTTATCGTCGCTTAATTTTTTACCAAGAGCCACTGCAGTTGTAATGGTAGCGGCAATAGCAACTTTTTTAAAATTGTCCTTATTTGACATAAAATTACCTCCGTAAGATTTTTACCCCAAAATTAAAGTATTAAGCGCAATAAAATTGTTATATTGGTATTTTCAAAGTATAATATATAAAGGAGTGATAACATGAAGAATTATGAACTAATTGAAGAAAAATATATAGATGAAGTCTCCTCAAATTGTAAAGTTTATACTCATACAAATACTGGAGCAAAAGTTTTAACACTTTCTAACGACGATAACAACAAAGCCTTTGGAATTGGATTTAGAACTCCACCAGTAAGAGGCAACGGAGTTTGTCACATCGTAGAACACTGCGTGTTGTCTGGTTCTAGAAAATATAAAACTAAAGAGCCATTTATGGATTTAATTAAATCAAGTCAACAGACTTTTTTAAATGCGATGACCTTCCCAGATAAGACAATTTATCCTATTTCAAGCAGAAATAAAAAGGATTTTTATAACTTGATGGATGTATATTTGGATGCGGTTTTTTATCCAATGATGCACGAAGAAGAAAAGATTTTTCTTCAAGAAGGATGGCATTATGAGATAAAAGATAGAGATGATGATCTAAAATATAATGGAGTCGTTTATAACGAGATGAAGGGAGTTTATTCATCTGCTGAAAATATAGTTGCTGATGAAATGAGTTTTAATCTTCACGAAAACTCAAGCTATGGCGTTGATTCTGGTGGAGACCCAGCTCTTATACCGACACTTTCATATGAAGAATTTAAAAATTATCACAAAAAATATTATCACCCAAGCAATTCATATATTTATTTATACGGTGACTTGGATATGGAAGAAGCTTTAGAGTTTATTGATAAAAATTATTTGAGCGATTTTGAAAAGATTAATTTAAATTCTGAAATTATTTTAAATGAAGAATATCAAAAGGTTAAAGACGTCGACATAACTTTTTCTGCTTCAAAAGAAGAAGTGACAGAAAATTCAGATTTCTTGGCGCGTGGCTGGACTATTGGATATCAAACTTCTAAGATGGATGTATTTATGCGCGACTTTTTGACTTCAGTTTTGATAGAATCAGAATCTGCACCTCTAAAAAGGGCAATTTTAGACGCAGGTATAGGTGAAGATGTTTATACAGAGACTTCAACTTCTCTGCCTCTCGATTTATCAATTATAGTAAAAAATACAAACGCAGATAAAAAAGAAGAATTTTTAAAAATTATTGACGAAAAGTTAAGAGAACTCGTAGATAATGGAATAGATAGAGATTTATTGGATGCAACTTTAAATAGATATGAATTTATATTTAGAGAAGGCGGCGGAAACCAAAAAGCTATAATCTATTTTATAAGGGCATTAAACAGTTGGCTATATGATAAGTCACCTCTCGACTCTCTATACTATATAGATGTATTAAATGAAGTTCGTGAAAAATTAGATGACAAATTTGTTGAAAAATATATAGAAGAAAAACTATTAAACAACAAGTATGCGCTAAATCTTGTTGCAAGTCCTGAAATAGACAAAAATGAAAAGCAAGATGAAATAGTAAGGAAAGAGCTCGCTAAATTTAAAGAAACTTTAAGTGAAAAAGAATTAGACGAGATGATTAAAAAGAGCAATGACTTAATAAAATATCAGATGGCAGAAGATTCAGAAGAGGCAAAAAAGACTATTCCAACCCTTGAACTTTCTGATATTGATAAGGACATTACAGAATATAAAGTAGTGGAAGATGAAATTGAAGGGATAAAATATTTAAAATCAATTGAAGACACAAATAAAATTGTCTACACAGATATTTGCCACGACATTGCGTTTGTAAATGAAGATGAAATTGAAACTATGTCTCTTTTAACATCACTACTTCCTCTAATTGATACAAAAAATTATTCTTATGAAGAGCTAAATAACGAGATTTACAAGTACACTGGAGGAATTTATTTCTCACCATCTGTATACGTAGACTCCAAGGACAACAAAAAATATTCTGTAAAATTAAATATTAAGATGAAGTCACTTGCTAAAAATGTTTCAAAGGGCTTGGAATTAATTGATGAAATTATTGAAAATTCTATACTAGATTCTAAAAAGAGAATAAAAGAGCTAATATATATAATGAAATCGAGAATTGAATCAAATATGCTCATGAATGGACATCAAATGGTAATTTCAATAGTAAAGTCATATTTTTCAGAAGGTTCAGCTTATCAATCTCACATCGGAGGCATCGACTACTATGAATTCTTAACAGATTTATTAGAAAACTTCGATGAGAGATGGGACAATTTATTAAAGGATTTTAACTCTTTGTATCAAAAATTATTCAATAGAGAAAATTTAATAATTTCTGTAACTGGCGAAGAAAAAGATTTAGATAATATAAAAAAAGATTTTAAAGATTATATTGAAGAACTAGATTCTGAAAAGACTGTTGTTGGTAGCTTTGATTTTAAAGACAAAAACAAGAACGAAGGATATTATATAACTTCAAATGTAGTTTATGTATCCAAGGGATATGATTTAACTAAGCTTGGTCAAAAATATGTAGGAGATTTAACAGTACTTGCAAATATATTGAATTCAAGCTTTTTGCACAATGAAATTAGGGCAAAAGGAGGAGCTTATGGTGGAGGAATAACAATTCCACGTACAGCAACTCTTGCGACTTATTCTTACAGAGATCCAAATTTAAAAAATACAGTAGAAGTGTATGATAAGATTGGAGATTTCGTAAAGAACTTAAAAATATCTGATGAAGATCTCAAAAACTTTATAATAGGCTCAATGAACACATTTGATCCTCTGCTTTCGCCAGAACAAATTGGAGAATTAAATCTAGCAAGATACATCACAAATTTAAGTACAGAAGATGTAAAAAAATCAAAAGAAGAAGCCTTGAATACAAATGTTGAAAAATTAAGATCATTTGGCGAAGTAATTGATAAAGCGATGAAGAAAAATTACTTGGCAGTAATAGGCAGTGAATCTAAAATAAGAGAAAACGAAGAATTATTTAAGGAAATAAAATCAATAAAATAAATTTATTAGAGTGCGTAAATCGCACTCTTTTTTAATGCCTTATTAGTTTTATATTCTCTAAGTGGAGTATAAATATTATAAAGAAATGTAAATTTTAAAAAGGGAGGAATTATGAGCGAGATTGATTTTAAAAATATTTTAAAAGTTATCGAAAGAGAAATGAAAGAAGCTTCTAAAATATTTTTTGAAGAAAAACCTAAAGAGAATTACAAGATGAAGGGCAAAAACGACTATGTTACTATAGTTGATTTTAAAGTGCAGGAATATTTAAAAGAAAAACTTTTAAATTTAATAGAAAACTCATCTCTTTTGGCAGAAGAAGATGGGCTCGATAAAACTAGTTTTTCAAAATATACTTGGATTCTTGATCCTGTTGATGGGACTACAAATTTATTTCACAGCTTAGATCACTCTGTTATAAGTCTTGCTCTAATGGAAGATAGAGAAATAGTAATCGGTGCAATTTATGATCCCTTTAAAGATGAATTCTTTTCTGCGATAAAAAATAAAGGAGCATATTTAAATGGTAAAAAGATTTCTGTTTCCAATGTAGAAAAATTTGAAAATGCAATTATAGGAGTTGGAACTGGTGGATCGAGAATGGACAGAACTGATGAAACTTTTGAAATGTTGAGATTCATTTTTGACAATACAGCTGGAATAAGAAGAATTGGTTCTGCAGCTCTTGAAACAGTCTATGTTGCCTGTGGAAGATACGACGGATTTATCGAAGACGGATTAAATATTTGGGATTATGCTGCTGGAAAAATAATTGCACAAGAAGCTGGAGCAGTAGTTTTCGACTTTCATGGTGAAGAAATTAATACCCAGAGAAAGGGCGGAATTATCTGCGGAAATAAAATTGTAACAGACGCTCTTAAAAGATTTACTTATTAAATCTTACACGTTCTATTTCAAAAATTTACAAAAATTTTACATTTACAAGTTAATATCATTTGGAGGAGTTGTTATATGAGACATTCGATAGTAGATATTGGTTCAAATACAATAAGACTTATAGTATTTGAAATTGAGAACAATGACATCAATACTGCAAAAAAAATTTTAAATAAGAAATACACTGAAGGACTTATTACTCACGTTTTTGACAGGGAGCTTTCAAATAAGGGAATTAAAAAATTAAAAAAGACCCTTTCGAGCATTCAGGTCATAGTAAATGAGTTAAATTCAGAAACTTTTTCACCTTTCGCAACTGCGTCACTTAGAAATTTATCCAACGGAGAAGAAGTTCTAAAAGAAATAAAGGATGAACTTGGAATAGAAATTGACGTCTTATCTCAAGTTGATGAGGCTAAAATTGGAAATATTGGAATTCTTTCATCAATGGATGTTGACGAAGGAATGACTATAGATATTGGTGGTGCAAGTACCGAGATAGTTTCTTTTAAAGATAAAAAGCCGACTGATATTATAAATTTGGAATTAGGTTCCCTATTGTTATTTAACGAACATGTGGGATATGTAATGCCTAAAAAGAAAGAAATTCACGCTATAGAGAAAAAGGTCAAGAGGAATCTTGAACTTAAAGGTCACGACATAAATGACAAAAATTTAATTGGAATAGGTGGCACAATAAGAACTGCTGGAAAGGTAATGGAAGATCTTTGGACACAAGACAATAAGCATTTTACTTTAAAAGATGTAGAACAGCTAATTAAGAGAATTAAAGACAAAGATTCCGAAACTGCAAAGGCAATAGTAAGAGCAAATCCATCTAGAATTCACACTTTAATACCTGGAATTATAATTTTAAAAGTTGTGATGGAGAAATTAAATATTGATTCTATCGATGTTTCAGAAAGAGGATTGAGAGAAGGTTATTTAATATATAAAGTGTTAGGAGAAAACTAAATGTCAAAAGATTTTTTTCAAAATAGAGAGGTTTCTTGGCTTAGATTTAACGAAAGAGTTTTGTTAGAAGCTGTAGAAGATCATGTGCCAGTTTTTGAGAAATTAAAATTTGTAAGTATATTTGTGTCTAATTTGGACGAATTTTTTATGGTGAGAATTGGATCACTTCACGACCTTTCACT
>JASBZH010000030.1 GCA_029983555.1 Peptoniphilus sp.
TTTTTAAAAAAGATCCTTAGTAGGGATCTTTTTTTATTATACATATTCATATAATTATAATTTTTATGTTATGATGTTATTGGTGATATTATGTTTTTAGAATCAATAATAATTGCATTGATAATTTCTTTATTTATTAGGGATAAAAATTATAAAAATCTAATTTATTTTAATTTTCGCAATTTGAATTTGATTTTTATTGGTATTATAATTTTATTTGCAATAAATTTTATAACATCTTTAGGAAGTGGAAGTCTGAGTGAGTTTGTATCAAAATACTACTATATTTTTCATATATTGGCACTTTCTCTACTTGTGATATCACTACTTAGCAATAAAGACAATCTGGGTTTTTTAATTATGGGAATTGGAGTACTACTTAATATTATTCCAATTATTTTTAATAAGAAAATGCCAGTGAGTTTTGAAGCTCTTATGAAAACGGAAAATCAAAGAGCTATAGATATAATAGTTAATAATAATAGTTTAAGTCATGGGATTTTTGAAAACCCAAAATTTTATTTTTTATCAGATATTATTCCCATAACTAAACTAATTGGAGAATCAGTAGTGATAAGTATTGGGGATATAGTAATTTCAATAGGACTAATTATTGCACTGATAAAGATTATAAAGATAGGAAGTGAATAGATGGATAAAATAATGAATCTCATATATTTAATAAATATAAGGGACGTAATAGATATTTTAATAGTAACATGTCTTATATATTTTCTTTTAAAATTAATCACCAATACTAGAGCTGAACAAGTATTTAAAGGGATATTACTCGTTTTAATTTTTATTAAGATTTCTCAATTTTTACAATTATATACAGTTAACTGGGTGTTCTCGCGCTTTATAAGTGATGGTATTATTGCTATTATAGTTTTATTTCAACCAGAGATCAGAAGAGCTTTACAATATCTAGGAGTAACTTCCAGTATAAGAAACAATTTAAATCAAAATAAAGAATACGTCCCAGAAACTGTAACTGAAATTATTACAGCAGTTTCTTCTTTATCACGACAAAAAATTGGGGCTTTAATTATAATTGAAAGAAATGTAGGTTTAAATGAAATTGTTGAGACTGGAACAAGAATAGATGGACTTGTTAGTAGTGGTCTTTTAATAAATATTTTTATACCAAATACACCTCTTCACGATGGGGCTGTTATTATAAAGGGGCCAAAAATTAAAGCAGCAGCTTGCTTCTTGCCGCTATCTGATGATCATAAAATTTCAAGGGAACTAGGTACAAGACACAGAGCTGGAATAGGCATTTCTGAAAAGTCTGATTGTTTAAGTATAATTGTCTCCGAAGAAACGGGATCTATTTCAATTGCCGAAGATGGTAATATTTCAAGATATTTAGACATTGACACGTTAAAATCAATTTTATTAGAAGAGTATAAACCTAATAATGAAAACAATAATATTATTATTTCAAGATTGAGGGGGCAAAATAGGGAAGATGAAGATAACAAAAAATAGAGATTTAATGCTAAAAATTTTGTCGCTTCTTTTTGCTGTAATACTCTGGTCATATGTTAGAAGTGATGGAAATATAATTATTACTAGGAATTTTAGAAATATAGAAGTAACTTATGAGGGACAAGAGGATCTTAAAAATAAAAATCTAACTATTATTTCTCCAAAAGAATTTCTAATAGATGTGGAACTCAAAGGTTATAATAGTTATATGAGAACTGCAAGTCGAGATGGAATTTCTGCTAAGGTAAATTTAAGTAATCTCAATGAAGGCGAGCATTCTGTACCTATAAATGTTTCTTATATTGACGGAGGAGTTTCTGTATCTAAAGTTTCTCAAAAGACCATACCCTTTAAAATAGATAAGATAGTAAGCGAACATTTAAATGCAGATATTGAAGTTAGCGGTGAACCAGCTGAAGGTTATCTAGTAGGAGCTATTAATGATTATGAACCTGTTGAAGTAAAGGGTGCAAATACTGTAGTAAATAAAATTGATAAATTGAAATATAAAATTGATGTTACTGATTTAAAAGAGTCGTCTATTATAAATTCAAAACCTGAAGCTTTTGATTCTAATGGAAATAAAATAGAAGGACTCATAATTGAACCAGCTAACCTAAAGATAGAAGTTCCAATACAAAAGGTTAAAACTGTACCAATAGTTTTAGACTATACTAATAGCACTCCAGAAAAAATTAATATTTCTAACTTTACTATGGAGCCTTCATCTGTTACAATAATAGGCAATTCTAATTTAGTCGATTCTTTAGACAAAATTTCAACTTATCCTATAGATCTCGCAGATATTGATAAAGACTATGAAATTAGGCTGAAACTACCTGAGGATATTCAGGTTGTAGAAGGAATTGATAGAGTTAAACTAATTAAAACAGAAAATTAATTGTATGTGTATTTTTAAAGGAGGAAATGATGGAATTTTTTGAAGAAGGACTTACATTTGACGATATATTATTAATACCTTCTAAATCAGATGTTTTACCAAATCAAGTAGATTTAAAGACAAATCTTACAAATAATATTAAGTTAAATGTACCTTTAATGTCAGCAGGTATGGATACTGTAACAGAACATAGAATGTCTATTGCAATGGCAAGAGAAGGTGGAATTGGAATAATCCATAAAAACATGTCTATTGAAGAGCAGGCTTCTGAAGTAGATAAGGTTAAACGATCTGAACATGGTGTAATTACTGATCCATTTTCCCTTAGAAAATATAATTCCATAGGGGATGCTTCTTCATTAATGGAAAAATATAGAATTAGCGGTGTTCCGATTATCACTGAAAAAGGTGTCTTAGAAGGAATAATCACTAATAGAGATATTAGATTTGAAACTGATCCCAATAAAAAAATAGCTGACGTAATGACTTCCGAAGGATTGATCACTGGATCTCCAGATATATCATTGGAAGAAGCCTTAGATATATTAAAAAAATATAAAATAGAAAAATTACCTCTTGTCGATAAAGATAATTTACTCAAAGGTTTAATTACTATAAAAGATATTGAAAAGCACGAGCAATATCCAAATTCTGCAAGAGATGCTTCAGGAAGACTACTTGCTGGTGCAGCAGTTGGTGTAACTAATGATGTTCTTGAAAGGGTTGATGCTCTAGTAAAAGCTAAAGTAGATGCTATAGTAATAGATACAGCTCATGGTCAATCAAAGGGTGTACTTGAGACAATTAAAAAAATAAAAGATGCCTTTCCTGATATCGAACTTATCGCTGGTAATGTCGCAACATATGAAGGAACTGTTGATTTAATTAAAGCAGGCGCTGATTGCGTAAAGGTTGGTATTGGACCTGGATCTATATGTACAACTCGTGTTGTTACAGGTGTTGGCGTTCCACAAGTAACTGCTATTATGGAAGCTTCAAGAGCCGGAAGGGAACTTGGTATTCCAATTATAGCTGATGGTGGTATTAAATTATCAGGTGACATTGCCAAGGCTCTAGCCGCAGGTGGAAATGTTGTAATGATGGGTTCATTATTTGCGGGAACTGAAGAATCACCTGGCGAAGAAATATTTGTTGAAGGTAGGAGATACAAAGCTTATAGAGGTATGGGTTCACTTGGAGCAATGAATTCAGGTTCTTCAGACAGATATTTCCAAAGCAATACTTCTAAATATGTTCCTGAGGGAGTAGAAGGACGTGTACCATACAAAGGTAAAGTTGGAGATATAGTTTATCAATTAGTTGGAGGACTAAAATCTGCAATGGGTTATCTTGGAGCTCATAATTTAAAAGAATTGACAGAAAATTCTAAATATGTAAAAATTACTTCTGCATCTCTTCAAGAGTCACATCCTCACAATATCACAATCACAAGAGAAGCTCCTAACTACTATTAATTTTAAAATAATTATAAAGTTCACCTTAATTGAATTTAGGGTGAACTTTCTTTATAATATACATTAATAGGAGGTTGTCTATGAAAACTAAAATTCTTCTTGTAGAAGACGAAGAGTCTATAAGAAAGTTTGTAAAAATAAATTTAGAACGAGAAGGCTATGAAGTATTAGAGGCAGGAACAGGTGAAAAAGGTGTAGAAGTTGCCAATATTGAAAAGCCTGATATTGTTGTCTTAGACATAATGTTACCTGGAATAGATGGCTTTGAGGTTTGTAAAATTTTAAGAGGAGAGTTTCCAAGTCTTGGCATAATTATGCTTACAGCTAAAGCTGAAGATTATGACAAAATTATGGGCCTTCAATATGGGTGCGATGATTATTTAACTAAGCCATTTAACCCAACTGAGCTTACTTTAAGAATAAAGTCAATTGAAAGAAGACTTGAACCTGATGAAAAAGATAATTCTAATCTAATTATTCAACCACCTTTTAAACTAGATACATATTCTAGAACGTTTTATAAAGACGGAGAAGAATTAGAACTTACGCCAACAGAATTTCAAATTATTAAAATTTTTATGGAGAATCCAAAAAAAGCTTTAAATAGAGATGAAATTCTTAAACTTGTCTGGGGAGATGATTTCATCGGTGATTCTAAGATTGTCGATGTAAATATAAGAAGACTTAGATCTAAAATTGAAGAAAATTCTGCTAAACCACAATACATCGAGACAGTTTGGGGCCTTGGTTACAGGTGGCAATCTGAGGTGTAATTATTGAAAAATAGAATTGGCAAAAGATTAGCCAAGTCTTTCTTAATAATAATCCTGATAACCATTTCAATAATAGATATTTTTCTTTTGGTTGGTTTTAGATATTATTACTACAATAATATTTCAAATGAATTAAAATCTAGGTTGGAACTTTCACTGGATATTTATGAAAAAGACTTTTCTAATAACAGTTTGAAAAAATTAATATATGACGACAATCAAATTTTTTTCTCACACACAAATGCTGAAGTTCAAATTTTAAGCGCTAATGGCAAAGTTTTATTTGACTCAATTGGAAAAACTGACAGTCTAAATTTAGAAAATATCAATAAAGATTCATTTAAAAAAACAAATATAGTTATATGGCATGGCAAAAATCCTAATACAGGTGAATCACTTATGAGTGCTACTGGAAGAATCATAGATGAATCGGGAAATGCCATAGGGTATTTAAAACTAATATCTTCCTTGGAAGAAGCCAATAACGCGATTTATAGAACTATGCTTACTCTAATAATATTTACACTAATTGTAGCTTTAATCACTGCTTCTGTAAGTATGATTTTTTCTAAATCACTTGTAAAGCCAATACTTGAGCTTACAGAGGTAGCTAAACAGATGCTCGACGGAAATTATGAAGTAAAGGCAAATATATGGCAGGATGACGAAATTGGAGAATTGGCAAAGACTTTAAATTCTATGTCTGAAGAAATTATAAATAAAGATCAGATAAAAAATGATTTTATATCTTCTGTTTCTCATGAACTCAGAACACCTCTTACTTCTATAAAAGGATGGGCAGTTGTACTTAAAGACGCAAAAGATGATGAGAAAGACTTAATAGAAGATGGACTAAATATTATTGAGAATGAAGTAGATAGACTTACCAAAATGGTAGAAGACCTTTTGGATTTCTCAAGATATATTTCCGGAAGGATAACTTTAGATCGAGAAATATTTAATATAACTAAGACGTGTGAAGATGTTGCAAAACAGATGAGACCAAGAGCGAATAACAACAAGATAGAACTTAATGTGAGCCTTACAGATGAAATTGTGCTTATTTATGCAGACGAAAATAGGATAAAACAATTATTAATTAATCTTTTGGACAATGCAATCAAGTTCACATCAGAAAACGGATGGGTTAAATTCCAAATGTATAGAGAAACTGATGAAGTTATTATTTTAGTTTCTGATAATGGTGTGGGCATGAGTAAAGAAGACTTAGCACATGTTAAGGAAAAATTTTATAAAGGAAAACATTCAAAGAGTCACAGCGGAATTGGACTTTCTATAAGTGATGAAATTACAAATCTACACAATGGCAAGCTAGAAATATTTTCTGAAGAAAATATAGGAACTACTATAAAAGTAACGTTGCCAATAGATAATCCTAAAGAGGTTGGTGAAAACAAATGAAGAAAAAATTATTAGTACTTTTCTTAGTTTTTCTCTGCGGTTGCAATATTATTAGTTCGGAAGGGACGGCTGTTGAGACTCCAAATTTGGGTGAGAGTCCAGTTTATGGGAAATGGGTAATTTCTAAACTCATTTATAATGAAAATCTTGATCTCGATAGTTTTAAATTTAAGGATATAATCGACAGTGAAGTAATTTTTACAAATGAAAAAGCGCTTCTTATTAATGATTATATAAAAGATGTTAAGTACCAATCTAAGCGCGTAAAGCTTTCAGAATATTTATATAATAAGTTTAATATAAATTATAAGTCACTTGGATTTGAAGATGATGACGATGTATATGTAACTTATATTAGTGACAAGAGTAGTGATGACAATTTTTATCACGAGGTCATGAGACTTAGCAAGGATAAAGCTTTATTATTTGATAATGGTGTTATTTTAGAATTGCAGTTAATTGATCAAAACATGGATAATGACGATTTAAATGGTTTAATTGCAAAAGGCAAGGATGAGGTGCTTAAAAAAGGAGAATTTTTAGGTACCAAGGGTGACAAGGGATTTTTGCTTGGCTTAAAAACAGAGACAGGTTCGTCAATTCCTATGTGGAAGTATTACACTATCTACATCAAGTTTTCTGATACTACAGTAGAAAATGTCTATGAAATAAATAATTTAATGGTGCCAAGAGACAACGGCTTTTCAAAAATAAGCGTAGACAGAGAGACAAAAAATGGTCTAATTAATGATAGACTAATTGTAGAAAATAATAATATTTATAGAAATCAGATCGATGAAGATGCAGATTTACTTACAGATGCCAAGAAGTTTGGTGATAAAAATATGCTCACTTCCATTGATTTTGTGACAAATAATTATATTAATCTTGAGTCCTACAATTTAAACAACAATAGAAGGACACTTAGAATATATAACTTAAGTGACTTAGTTAATCGAGATCCAATACACTATAATGAATTTTTGTCAGAAGACTATAAACTTACTCCAAATGAAAATTTAGAAAATCTTGAGAGTGATCCATTTAATATTGGAATATTTAGAGACAAGGGTTTTTGGAAATTAAAGGGTAGAAAAAATTTACCTAATGGAAATTTTGAAGACTTTGATTTAAATTTAGTTTTACCTCCTTCAGTAAATAAGTACAATAAATTAAATATTCCTATGTCTGATATTAAAAATTTCAAATCATCTATAAAAGATGCTTTTGTATCGCCAGACAGCAAGTTTTTAATTACAATTGAAAATAATAAACTTAGGATATATAATATATTAGAATCAGGTATAGACTCAAATTTCATTTTTGAAAAAGATATTGGCAACAACACAGATTGTGTGATGAGTGAATGGGCTCTCGGTAAATATGCCAAAATTTGGAAAGATGAAATTGCATATAAATGAGGTGTTTAAATGAAGGAAATATCATCGTTATTAGCGGAAAATTCAAGTTTTATATTGTTGACGCTTGGCGCTATTATAATTGGAGTTGTGTTGACTTTTATAGTTAATTTTGCGGCAAAAGATCTTAAATTTATCAAATATTTGCCAGGACTTTGTTTAGTATTTATTGGAATAATTTCTCTATTCATGGTGATCAATAAATTATTTAATCCTGAAAGTTTAAATAATTTGATGATTTTTGTCATGGGTGTTTCATCTGGACTTGTTTCCTTGATATTTGCATTAATTATAGGAATAGCAAGTTCTGACAAGAATAGATATAAGAAGAAAAAGAAAAAATAATAGAAAAGAGTAATAAATTGTAATATTACAATTTATTACTCTTTTTTTTAATGTACAAAGTATATATTTTATTTAAGTCAAGTTTGCCATTTATTAATTCTAACTTTTTCTTTCGATTTAAACTTTTGATAAAAATTTCTTTTTTTAAAGCATCTGACTTGTCAACGCATTTAGAATGATATGCGTATTCTACGGGAAGTCTTGTTCTCGTGTACTTGCTCGCTTTGCCACTATTATGAACCTTCAGCCTATTTTTTAAATCTATTGTATATCCAGTATATAAAGTGCCATCAGAACATTTTAATATATAGACGTAGTGATTACTCATTTATTTTATCCAGCTCTCTATTTATGAGGTCGTATTCAAATCCTTTATTTAAAAGATAATTTTTACAAGATAGAATTTCTTTTTCATTATAGCCTCTGGAATCGAGTCTTCTTTTTGTTAAATACTGTATATTTTCCATTTCTTTTTCGATATTTAAATTTTTAATTGCCTTATCAATATTGTTTTGACTTATACCTTTATTTCGCAATTTGTATATTATTTTTCTTTTGCCATCGCGATTTATATTTTGAGAGTCATTAATTAGTTTAATAGCATAATCGTAATCATTTAGATAGCCTTTTTCGTCAAGGTCATTTATAACTTCATCGATTACAGCTTTATTTAGTTTCTTTTTATACAGATGGTCTCTAAGTTGTTTTGCAGTTTTTAGATTTGCAAGGTATTTATAAGATATAAGAAGAGCCTCGGATTTTTCATTTTCTTTTTCAAGAACTTCTCTAAAATTATCTTCGACTTCCATTCCTTTATATAGATTATACTTTATTAAAACATCCTCTGAAACTGTTACGTCCAAATCTAGATCAAAGGAGATAGTAAATTTCTTTTTATTATAGGAAATATTTTCTATAAACATCAAATCACCAAATACATATTATCATAACTTTTTATCTAATAAAAACATCAATTCGTCATCCATTAATAATTTATAGCTAATAATGGAAAAATATTGCCAAAAAGTATATAATATTATAGACTTTAAATAGCAGAGGTGAACAATGTTTGAATTAATTTCACAAATTTTAAAATATGTTTTTATATTGATTATTTACCTTTTTATATTTAGTATTTTAAGACTAATGTATTTAGATATAAAAAGCATAGCTTCTGAGGGCAACGCTTTAGAAGATTCTTATTTAAAAGTTGTCAATAGATTAGATTCATTGAATTTTAAAATGCAGGAGCATTATGTTGTAAAAGACAATATGACTTTGGGCAGAAGCTCAAAAAATGATATTGTCATAAAAGATAAGTTTGTAAGTAAGAATCATTTAGTGATTTTGGAAAACAATGATTCTTACTATATAGAAGACTTGGGTTCTGCCAATGGCACTTTTTTAAATGGCGTTAGGATAGAAGCTCATGAGCCAGTTGAAATTTTTGACAATGATAAAATTGGCGTTGGATTTATCCAATTTATTTTCGTAGAAAATAGGTGATTGAATGTTTGATTTTGTGCTTAAAAACAGAAAGCCTAGGAATTTATTACTTATATTCGAAATTTTGAGTATTTTTCTTTTATTTTTATTTAACAATAATCACTTTGATAGATATATAGTTATACTATTTTTGGGACTTATACTTATTGTCTATGTTTCAAATTTAGTTTTAGGCAAAGTATCTTCTGGTGATAATTATATATTTTTAATCGTCTCTATGCTTCTTAGTCTAGGTATTATAACGATCTATAGACTATCTCCATCTCTTGGATTAAAACAACTAATTTGGGTTCTTGCGGGAATATTGGTGTTTTATATAACATATTTTGCAATAAGAGCAATTCGCAAATTAGAATATATGACAACAATATATCTAGGTGGTTCAATATTTTTATTTCTGATTACTTTAATTTTTGGATTTAAAAAGTATGGAGCAACTAACTGGATAAAAATTACGGAAAACTTTACTGTCCAACCATCTGAATTCACAAAGATTTTAGTCATATTTTTAGTTGCATCTTTTTTTACCACTTTTAATAAAAAATTAAAAAAACTAAATTACAAACATACATCCTATTTTATGATGGTTGTTATGTATATTTTTGTAATGTTTTTATTTTTACAAAGGGATTTAGGAACTGTTGCGATTTTTATGGCTATATATACTGGAATACAATTCATATATGATGACGATAGAAAAGCGCTATTAGTTAATATAGGTCTTATGTTATTTGGAGCGATTGCGGGATACTTTTTATTTTCTCACGTTAGGGTCAGGGTTGATATTTGGTTACATCCTTGGACTTCTCAAAATGTAATAAATGACGCAAGGCAAATTGTACAGTCTTTATTTGGTATTGCTGAAGGTGGATTTTTTGGACAGGGCATTGGAGTAGGATATCCTTCACAAATTCCACTTGCTTATTCAGATGTTATATTTTCTGCAATTTGTGAAGAAATGGGAGTTTTTGCAGGTATAGGCATTATCATGTTATATATGCTATTGGTTTATAGGTCTATAAAAATAGCTCTAAATCAAGAATATACTTTTTATAGAATTCTTGCTATTGCAATTGGAATTATGTTTACCGTTCAAGCCTTTTTAAATATTGGTGGGGTAATTAAATTAATTCCAATGACTGGACTTACTCTTCCTTTTATTTCATATGGTGGAAGTTCTATGATATCAAGTTTTATTGCACTTGGTATTTTGCAAGTAACAAGTGAAGATCTTTCTTATAAGTATGACAGAGGTAATGGCTATGAATAAAAAAGATAATAAGAGAATATTAGCTGTATTGGTACTGTTAATTATACTTTTGCTTTCGCCAATAGTTTATCTAACTTATTTTACTATTTTTAGGGCTGCTGATATTGTAAATCATCCTGCCAATAGAAGGGCAACTCTTACTGAAAATGCTGTTAGAAGAGGAACTATTTTTGATAGAAATGGCGAAGTTCTAGCATATTCTAATGGAGAAAAGTATAAATACAATAGAATTTATAATTACCCTGTAATTTATTCACATATAATTGGATATGCAGATAAAGTTGTAGATAAGTACGGACTTGAAAAAGAAATGAACGACTATTTAACTGGGAAAAATAGTTCTAAAGCTTTAAAAATCTTTAAATCTGTAATAAATCCAAATTACGATCAATATGTTGGAGATTCAATTACTCTTACTACAGACACAAATCTTCAACAAAAAACTAGATCAGTTCTTGCTGAAAATTTTGACAAAGGTTCTATAGTTATGATGAATCCTAAGACAGGTGAAGTGTTATCTATGGTATCCCTTCCAGATTTTAATTCACAAAATATAGCAAAGGACATGGCTGAAATAAATAAAGCTAATAATGGTGCTTTATTTAACAGTTCAACTAAAGGTAGATTTGCACCTGGATCTGTATTTAAAATAATAACTTCAGAAGCAATACTTGAATCTGAAATATCACAAAGTTACAATGATAAAGGTGTTGAAAAAATTGACGACGGTAGAGAATTTAGAAACGCTGGTGGCGGTGTTTATGGAAGAGTAAATCTTAATGAGGCCTTTGCTAAATCAATCAACACATATTTCGTAAAAAAATCAGTGGATGTTGGCAAAGATAAAATGGCTGATGTAGCGACAAGATTTATGATAAATCAAAAAGTTGATTTTGAACTTCCTCTTGAAGTTTCTACATGGACTTATGATCGAGATGGTTTTGACAGAACGGCACTTGCTTCTGCTGGTATTGGACATGATTCAATACTTGTCACTCCACTTGAAATGTGTATGGTAGCTTCGACAGTTGCAAATGATGGAGTGATGATGCAGCCACACATAGTTAGAAGAGTGGATTCATCTGATGGCAAAAATATTTTACGAAAGTCACCTACAGTTTTGAGCGAAGTACTGCCAAAAGAAAATGCTGATAAAATCACAAAAATGATGCAAAATGTTGTAACTAGTGGTACTGGTACAGAGGCTTTTGCCAGCGGTTACAAGATTGCAGGTAAAACTGGTACTGCTCAAATTGATCTAGAAAAAGGAAGTAATAATGCTTGGTTTGTTGGTTTTGCACCAGCGGATGATCCAAAAGTAGCAATTGCTGTTGTAATACCAAATATAAATGAATCTGGTGGACAGGTTGCAGCTCCAATTGCTGGAGAACTATTGAAATACGCTTTAGACAATATTCAGTTTGAAGAAGATTGAGGTGTATATGTATAATTCTAAATTTGTAACTGCAATTATAGCAGCTGCAGGTATGGGCAAGAGAATGAATATGAATATTAACAAACAGTTTCTTTCAATTGGAAATATTCCAGTACTTGCTCATACTATTAAAAAATTGGGAAAGTCGAGATATATAGACTTTTTAATTATAATAATTAAAGAGACAGATATACTTTATCTAAGCGATATTATTAATAGATTTAAAATTAATTTAGATTACAAAATAGTTTATGGGGGAAGGGAACGTCAAGATTCCATCTATAATGGCCTAATTAATATGCCAAAAGAGACAGATATAGTTCTTACTCACGATGGAGCAAGGCCATTTGTTTCTGTAGAAAAGGTTGATGAAGCAATCGAAAAAGTAGAAGAAACAGGAGCATGTGTGTTGGCAAATAAAGTTAAAGATACTATAAAGGTCTCTCTTGATGGAAAGACTGTTGACTACACTCCTAATAGAGATATGCTTTGGCAAGTTCAAACACCTCAGGTATTTGAAACTCAAATACTTTTAAAGGCATATAATCAAGCTTATTCTGAAGACTATTATGGTACAGATGATTGTTCCCTAGTTGAAAAAACTGGAATTAAAGTTAAACTTATAAATAATTCCTACGACAATATAAAAATTACAACTAAAGAAGATTTGCACATTGCAAAAACGTTGATTAAGAGGGTGAGAACTTGAGAGTAGGACTCGGATATGATGTTCACGCATTAGTTAATGATAGAAAACTTATAATTGGAGGAATTGAAATTCCTTATGATAAGGGACTCCTTGGCCATTCAGATGCTGATGTACTTATTCATGCAATTATGGATTCTATACTTGGTGCTTTGGCCTTAAGAGATATTGGCTATCATTTTCCAGACACTGATAAAAAATACAAAGATATAGATTCAAAAATATTGTTGGAAAAAGTGTTTAAGTTAATGGATGAAGAAGGGTATGAGATAAATAATATTGACTGCGTTGTTGCATGCCAAAAACCTAAATTAAAAGATTATATTGATTCCATGCGCGAAATCATTTCAAAAATTTTAAACACTGAAATAAATAATGTTTCTATTAAAGCCACGACTACTGAAAAGCTTGGCTTTGTAGGAAGAAAAGAAGGTATATCTGCTCAAGCAATTTGTTTATTGAGAAGGAAGGTTTAAATGAAATTTTTTATTGACACTGCAAATATCGAAGAGATAAAGGAAATTAACTCTTGGGGAATTTTGTCAGGAGTTACCACTAATCCAAGTTTAATTGCCAAAAATGGTGGAGTTTTTGAAGATGTTGTAGAAGAAATAACTTCTATTGTTGATGGACCAATATCGGCAGAAGTTATATCCACTGATTTAGAAAATATTTTAAAAGAAGCAAGAGCTCTTTCTAAGATATCCAAAAATATTGTCGTTAAGATACCTATAATAGAAGATGGACTAAAGGCTGTAAGTATTTTAAGTAAAGAAGGAATAAAAACTAATGTAACTTTAGTTTTTTCACTTTCGCAAGCTCTTTTGGCTGCGAATGCAGGAGCTACTTATGTAAGTCCATTTATGGGAAGACTTGACGATATTGGCAAAAGTGGAATAGAGGTAGTTAAGGATATACAAAATGCTTTTCTTAAATATGACTATGATACGCAAATAATAGCAGCTAGTATAAGACATACTTCTCATGTAGAACTTGTTGCAAAAGCTGGTGCAGATATTGCAACTATTCCATATAAAATATTTAAAGATATGATAAAGCATGATTTGACAGATAAGGGACTAGAAAAATTTTTAGAAGATTTTAAGAATGTAAAGACAAAAGGAGATCTAAAATAATGGACAGAAATTTAGCACTAAATTTAGCAAGAGTAACTGAAGCAGCAGCACTATCAGCTGGAAAATGGCTTGGTAGGGGAGATAAAAATGCTGCTGATAAAGCTGCAGTTGATGCAATGAGAAGAATGTTTGATACTGTTGAGATTGATGGAACAGTAGTAATAGGCGAAGGAGAAATAGACGAAGCTCCAATGCTTTATATTGGAGAAAATATTGGAACAAAAACTGGTGAAAACGAAGTAGATATAGCGGTTGATCCTATTGATGGAACTAATTCTATTGCAAATGGTATGCCTAACTCAATTGCAGTACTTGCAGTTGCACCTAAGGGATGTTTATTACATGCACCAGATATTTATATGGATAAAATTGCATGTGGACCTAAGGCAAAAGGATGCATTAACCTTGATGACTCTCCAACTGATAATATAAAAAGAGTAGCAAAAGCTCTAGATAAAAAGGTTGAAGATATTACTGTTGCTATTTTAGACAGACCTCGTCATGAAGATATAATAAATGAAATTAGAGAGCTTGGTGCTAGAATTAAAAAGATTTCAGATGGCGATGTAGTAACAGCTATTGAAACTTGCTATGATGATTCTGGAATTGATTTAATAATTGGTAGAGGAGGAGCTCCAGAAGGAGTAATTGCAGCTGCTGCACTTAAATGTCTAGGAGGAGATTTCCAAGGAAGACTTCATCCAACTGATGAAAAACAACAAGAAAGATGTAAAAAACTTCATTCTGATTTAGATAAAGTTTACAACATTGATGATTTAGTTAAGGGAAACGAAGTAATATTTTCTGTTACTGGAATAACTCAGGGAGAGATCCTAGATGGAGTTAAATACTATGGCCAAAATAAGGCAACTACAGAAAGTTTAGTTTTAAGACTTCCTAGTGGAACTCAAAGATTTATAAAATCAGTTCACGCTTTAGATAAAAAACCTAATTACGCAATGTGATTTTAAAATGAAAAATAAAAATGATTATGAAATTTTAAATAAAAAATCTTTAAATGATTTAAAAAAAATTGCAGTATCTATGGGCTTGGAGTTAAGCGATGAGTATTCAAAAGATGATTACAAATACTTTATAGTTAATGGAAAACTTCCTGAAAAAAATGAAGACTTAAATGATTTAAAAGTCTCTGAACTTAGAGATATTGCAAAAGATTTAAATATAGATAAAGCATACTCTTTAAAAAAGGATGAGCTTATTTCTAGAATAAATTCGAACAGAGAAAATGCCCAAATTTCTAAAGAGGATAATATAGAAAATTTGGATCTATCTGACAATGCACAAGAAGTTTTAGAAAAACTTGATGATACAAAATTTGTAAAAGGAATCCTTGATCTACATCAAGATGGCTATGGGTTTTTAAGAACTTTTAATTATCTGCCAAGTGAAGGGGATATATATGTATCTCCTTCGCAAATTAGAAAATTTAGACTCAGAAATGGCGATGAA
This sequence comes from Peptoniphilus sp., assembly GCA_029983555.1. Taxonomy (GTDB): domain Bacteria; phylum Bacillota; class Clostridia; order Tissierellales; family Peptoniphilaceae; genus Peptoniphilus_A. Next base: position 15,352 of record JASBZH010000030.1, read on the forward strand.
ATATTGGGAGCTATATCTCCGTCTAAAGATGGTGAAAATTTAAACGCTCTACTATATATAAAAGAAGTAAATGGAAAAAATCCAAATGATATAATTCATAGAGATTACTTTGACAACTTGACTCCTATTTATCCGACAAAGAAGATTATTCTTGAAACAAAAGAAGAAGATATAGCAACTAGAGTTATAGATTTAATATCTCCAGTTGGACGCGGTCAAAGAGGTATGATTGTATCTCAACCTAAATCTGGAAAGACTACACTTTTGAAGAAGATTTCTAAATCAATAAGTGAAAACTATCCTGACATTCACTTAATGGTTTTATTAATTGATGAGAGACCAGAAGAAGTTACAGATATGCAAAGATCTGTAAAGGGAGAAGTTATATATTCTACTTTTGATGAAACTCCAAAAAATCACACAAGAGTCGCTGAAATGGTAATAGATAGAGCCAAGAGATTAGTTGAACAAAAAGAAGATGTAGTTATACTTCTAGATTCGCTTACTAGACTATCTAGAGCCTATAATCTGATAACTCCAACTAGTGGAAAAACTCTTTCTGGAGGTCTAGATCCACTTTCTCTGCACAAGCCAAAAAGATTTTTTGGTGCAGCAAGAAATATTGAAGAGGGTGGAAGCTTAACTATTCTAGCTACGGCGCTTGTAGATACAGGATCAAAAATGGATGACATTATTTTTGAAGAATTTAAGGGTACTGGAAATATGGAATTACACTTAGACAGAGTCTTATCTGAAAGAAGAATTTTTCCAGCACTTGATATTTTTAAATCAAGTACACGAAAAGAAGAAATGCTTTTAAATTCTAATGAATTAAAATTTAATCGCAGTTTAAGAAAAAATTTAAATGAAGACAATAAAAAAGAGGTAACTCAAGAATTTTTAGATGAATTGGCAAAATCAACAAGTAATGAAGATTTCTTAAAGAAATATAATCAATAAAAATTATGAATTTTAAATAAAATTTGAAATAGGAATAATATTATTGTATAATAATAATGTTATTTGAATAATGCTTGATATTATCAATTTTTAATGTTATAATTATAAAATTGAGTTATAAAATAATAAGGGGGCTATTTACTATGAAAAAAGGAATACATCCAGAATATAAAGAAGCAACAGTAACATGTGCTTGTGGAAACACTTTTAAGACTGGTTCTGTTAAAGAAGATCTTAAAGTTGAAGTTTGTTCAGCTTGTCATCCTTTCTTTACAGGAAAACAAAAATTCTCTGATCACAGCGGAAGAATTGAGAAATTCAACAGAAGATACAATAGAGATAAATAATAATCAAAAGGTTAGCAAAGCTAACCTTTTTTAAAATTATAATTATGAATATAAATGAGTCATTAAAAAAAGCTGCAATATTACTTAAAGAGATTAGTTACACTGATCCTTATACTGAGTCTAAAAATATATTGTCATTTCTTTTAAAAAAAGATACTTCTTATCTGTTTGCACATTCTGATCAAGAACTTTCTCCAGAAATTTTAAATAAATACTTCGATATAATAAATAAAAGGAAAGAAGGATATCCACTTCAATATATATATGGTTATACAGAATTTTTTGGAAGAAATTTTATAGTAAATCGAAATGTACTAATACCAAGACAAGATACAGAGGTTTCAATTGAAAATATTATAAAAGTAATTAGAATTGAAAACAAAAAATCTTTTTTAGATATAGGAACTGGAAGTGGTGCAGTTAGTATCACTATAAATTTAGAAACGAATATTAAAACTGTTGCATGTGACATAAGTAAAGATGCCTTGAAAGTAGCAAAAGAAAATGCAGCCAAATTAAAAGCCGATGTTTATTTTATACAAAGCGATTTGTTCGAAAATATAAACGATAAATTTGATATTATTTATTCAAATCCGCCATATATAGAAAGTGGCGTAATAGATACACTACAAGCGGAAGTAAAGGAACATGAACCCATTTTGGCATTGGATGGGGGAGAAGATGGTTTATTTTTTTATAGAAAAATAATTGAGAATGCACCAACATTTTTAAATGCAAATGGATTTTTGATTTTTGAAATTGGTTACAATCAAGGTGAAGAAGTATCAAGACTAATGAAAAATAGGTTTGATACAAAGATCATCAAAGATTTAAATAACTTAGATAGAGTAATTATAGGTAAAATGAGGGGTTAAAATGTACGAAAGACTATCAGTTTTTGAAGACAAACTTACACAATTAGAAAAAGATTTGTCTAATGTAGAAATAATAAATAATTCAAAGCTTTATCAACAAAAGGCAATTGAACATGCAGAACTTGAACCAATTGTATTAAAATACAGAGAGTACAAAGAAACTTTAGATACTATTAATGAAAATAAAGAGTTATTACAGGATAAACTTGATGACGAATTTAAGGATTTAGTAAAGGAAGAGCTAAACGACGCAGAAAAAAAGCTTCAGAACATAGAAAAGGATTTAAAAATTCTTTTAATACCTAAAGATAAGAATGACAGCAAAAATGTTATTGTTGAAATAAGAGC
>JASBZH010000031.1 GCA_029983555.1 Peptoniphilus sp.
TTTTGTTACAAATTTTAATATACATTTTATGTGTACACTTTTACCATATATGTTTATAAGTGTTATAATATAGTTTAGAGTAATTAAAGACAATAACTTATTACAAATCTGAAGGGAGAAATAAGGATGCTAATTCACATGGGTTTAGACATAGGCTCAACAACAGTAAAGCTTGTTGTAGTGGATAATGAATTAAATATACTTTATTCGACTTATAGACGTCACTATTCAGACGTCAGAAAGACAGTTAAAGATATAATAAGCGAAGTTTATGATGATTTTAAATATGAGACAGTTACAGTTTCTGTAACGGGAAGTGGTGGATTATCTGTTCACGAACTTCTGGATATAGATTTTATACAAGAGGTTATAGCTGGTAGAGAAGCTATTTCCAATTTTATACCAAAGACTGATGTAGCAATAGAACTAGGTGGGGAAGATTCTAAGATTACCTATTTAAGAGGTTCTGTTGAACAGAGGATGAATAGTATTTGTGCTGGGGGAACTGGAGCATTTATAGATCAGATGGCTTCACTTCTTCAAACAGATGCAGGCGGTTTAAATGAACTTGCAAAGAATTATAAAAAAGTTTATCCAATTGCATCGCGCTGCGGAGTTTTTGCAAAGACAGACATCCAAGCGCTAATAAACCAAGGCGCAAGTAAGTCTGACATTGCAGTTTCAGTCTTTCAATCTGTAGTTAACCAAACTATTTCCAATTTAGCTTGCGGAAGACCTATAAGGGGAAATGTCGCATTTTTAGGCGGACCACTTCATTTTCTTCCAATGCTAAAAGAAAGATTTATAAAGACCTTAAATTTAACTGATGATGAAGTAATTTCACCAGAAAATTCACAGGTTTTTGTAGCTCTTGGTGCTGCGATTTCAAGTTTTAATTCTAAACCAATTTCGTTTATAGAATTGTACAATAGGGTTAATAAATCTGGAGAAATAATTGTCACAGAAAATGACATCATGCCTCCACTTTTTAAAAGTGATGAGGAAGTTTCTGAGTTTATAGAAAATCACAAGACCAAAGATTTAAAGAGATCAGATATTTCTAAATATGAAGGTCCAATTTATTTGGGCATTGACTCAGGATCAACTACTTCAAAACTTGTCGCAATATCTAAAGATAATGAAATCTTATATAGTTTTTATGGATCAAATAAAGGAAACCCACTAGATATTGCAATTGAAGAGATAAAGAAAATTTATGAACTAAAAAATGACAAGGCATATTTTGCTGGCGCAGGCACAACTGGTTATGGAGAAGAATTTTTAAAGGCAGCATTAAATTTAGATTTAGGTGAGGTTGAAACTATAGCTCACTTTACTGCTGCTAAAAATTACGATCCCGATGTTGATTTTATATTGGATATTGGCGGCCAAGACATGAAGTCAATGAAAATAAGAGATGGAGTAATTGAATCTATACTTCTAAATGAGGCTTGTTCAGCAGGATGCGGATCTTTCTTAGAAACTTTTGCTCACTCAGTAAACTTGAGCGCAGAAGAATTTGCAAATGAGGCATTAAAATCTAGAACTCCAGTTGATCTTGGTTCTAGATGCACAGTTTTTATGAATTCAAATGTAAAACAGGCTCAAAAGGAAGGCGCTTCAGTTGCAGATATTTCTGCAGGACTTGCATATTCTGTAGTTAGAAATGCACTCCAAAAGGTAATTAAAGTAAGGGATCCAAAACAACTTGGCAAACATATAGTAGTTCAAGGTGGAACTTTCTTATCTAATGCAGTTTTAAGAGCTTTTGAGGAATTAACTGGAGTAGAAGTTACTAGACCAGAAATTGCAGGACTCATGGGTGCTCTTGGAGTTGCACTAATTGCAAAGGAAAAGTCAACAGGGAAATCCTCTTTAATTAGCTATGAAGAACTAAATAAATTTGAATATAAATCAGTTTCAACAAATTGTAGACAGTGTACTAATAATTGTTCCCTATCTGTTAATATTTTTCCAAATGGAAAGAGATACATTACTGGAAACAGATGTGAAAAGGGCGCAGGTCGCGTGAGAAAAAAAGAAGACGAAATACCAAATATGTACAGATATAAGTACAACAGGGTATTTGACTATGAAAGCATACCTAAAGAAGAAGCTCCAAGGGGCGTTGTCGGAATTCCTAGAGTTTTAAATATCTATGAAAATTATCCCTTCTGGCACACTTTCTTTACAGAACTTGGATTTTCTGTAGAGCTTTCAGACAAATCTTCTAGAGAAATCTACGAAAAGGGAATAGAGACGATAACTAGTGAGACTGCTTGTTATCCAGCTAAAATAACTCACGGGCACATTGAAAATTTGATAGAAAAAGGAATTAAATTCATTTTTTATCCTGCAGTATTCTACGAAGAAAAACAATTTGAAAATGCAGATAATACTCTAAATTGCCCAGTAGTTGCGGGTTATTCTGAAGTTATAAAAAATAATGTCGATGACATTTTAAAAAATAATGTCAAATTTATGAATCCATTTATATCTTTTGACGACAGAAAGAAACTCGAAACTAGAATGGCAAATGTCTTTACAGATATTCCTGCAAATGATGTGAAAAAAGCAGTAAGACTTGCTTATAAAGAACAAGATAGATATAGATCTGACGTATTAAATGAAGGTACTAGAATATTAGAAGAGATAGAAAAGAGAAAAGTGAAAGGTATTGTACTTTCTGGCAGACCTTATCACGTCGATCCAGAAATCAATCATGGAATTCCAGAACTGATCACATCTCTTGGACTTGCAGTAATTTCTGAAGATGGAATTGCAAGAAATGTCGAAATAGATTCAAAACTTAGAGTACTAGACCAATGGAATTATCACTCAAGACTTTATAGAGCAGCTAAATTTGTTGGAGAACATGAAGATTTAGAGCTTGTACAACTAAATTCATTTGGTTGCGGAATAGATGCCGTAACTACAGATCAGGTTCAACACATACTTGAATCTTACAATAAAATCTATACAGCACTAAAGATAGACGAAGTTTCAAATCTTGGTGCCGTAAAGATCAGGATACGTTCTCTAATTGAAGCAGCTGAAAAGAGAAAATTTGAAAAAGTATTGGCGGATGAAGAAAGACTTATTGATGATGATCCAGTTTTATTTACAGAAGAGATGCGCAAAGACTACACAATACTCATGCCGCAAATGGCGCCACTTCACTTTAAAATTCTCGAACCAGTTTTAAGAAACGAAGGATTTAATATAAGAGTGTTGGAAGACTCAGGTCACAAAGTAGTTAATGAAGGGCTAAAATATGTAAATAACGACGCATGTTATCCTTCAATATTTGTAGTTGGTCAATTTATAGATGCAGTAAAATCTGGAAATTACGATACAGATAAAGTTGCACTTTTGATGAGTCAAACTGGTGGAGCTTGCAGAGCATCAAACTATGTTGGATTTATTAGAAAAGCTCTTAAAGATTCTGGATACGGACATGTTCCAGTAATTGGACTTTCATTCCAACAAATTGAATCTCATCCAGGTCTTAAGATTTCTAAGAAACAAATGATTAGAATAGGCAGAAAGTTAGTTCAAGGAATGCTCTACGCAGACCTTATAATGAGACTTACACTTGCCACAAGACCTTATGAAGTTATAAATGGTTCTGCAAATCTTCTAAGAGACAGATGGATTGAAATTACTTCTTCAAAAGATTTAGATTACAGCAAAAAAAGTTTTAAACAAAATGTAAACAAGATGGTAAAAGAATTTGCCAGACTTGAAATAACTAAGGAAAAGAAACCTAAAGTTGGAATAGTAGGAGAAATTCTAGTAAAATACGATCCAGCAGCGAATAATTATGTAGCTGATCTTCTCGAAAGGGAAGGTGCAGAAGCTGTAATTCCAGACATTACGGACTTTATGATGTATTCATTTAAAAATGCGAGAACTAAAGCAGAAAAATTGTCAAAGTCATCACTTACAGCTTTTTTATGTGATCTCGGAATATTTTATATAGAATCTTATAGAAAATATGTAAGAGAAGCATTAAAGGACACAAGATTTACTTCTCCTGAAAAAATTGAAGAAATAATCGACTATGCAAAGACATATGTGGATTTGGGAAATCAATATGGAGAAGGATGGCTTCTTACTGGAGAAATGGTAGAGCTTATAGAGTCCGGAGTGGAAAATATAATTTGCGTACAGCCTTTTGGATGCTTGCCAAACCACATTACAGGTAAGGGAGTAATAAAGGCAATTAGAAGTAACTATGAAAAGGCAAATATCATTCCACTAGATTACGATGCATCGGCCTCTGAAGTTAACCAATATAACAGAATTAAGCTAATGCTATCACAAGCTAGAAAAAATATGGAAGACGGAAATGATAAGTACGAAAAGAATTATCTAAAAAAGAATGCAGTAGTAAAATAAATTTAAGAAATCCCATGCAAAAAATAAATGCATGGGATTTTTTATGATTAAACTAGGAAAACACAAACTATATTACTTGCTTTCTTTATTAAGTTCTTTTGCTGTTTTAAAATAATTTTGATAAAATTTTAGAGCATTTTTGTCATCGTGACCTGTAATTAACTCTTCAGGATGCCATTGTATTCCTAAAAAGAAAGTTTTATCATCTCTTTTTATAGATTCAATAGTTCCGTCTGGAGCAGTTGCAAGTACAGAAAGATTATTGCCTAGATCTTTAATAGCTTGATGGTGCCACGAATTTACTTCTACTTCTCCTGTAAGATCCATAGTTTTGCTAAGTATATTGTCGGGAAGAACATCTATATTGTGTCTTACATAAATTTTTTTCTCAGGATCTCTGTGAACTATGTCAGTAGGTCTTTGAGAAATAATATCTTGGTAAAGTGTTCCGCCAGATAAAATGTTGGTAAGCTGCATTCCTCTACATGTAGCAAGGGTAGTCTTGTCTTTTTCTAGACAAGCATTAATTAAATTGACATCTGAGGAGTCGCGAACTGTGTTTAATTCTTCAAGTTCTGGTATTTTTTCTTCGTTGTATAACTTAGGGTTTAAATCCTCTCCGCCAGTTACTATAATGCAGTCGACATCTTCAATTCCTTTTATTGCATCTTCTTTAGATTTAAACTCAGGTAAAAATACTGGGTTTCCACCTGCTTTTCTAACAGCGTCTGCATAGACTTGAGTGTCGGCATCGACTTTATCTTTGGAATCCTTGTCTACTTCATCAGTTGACCAAGATATTCCAACTTGTACCTTGTTCCCATCTTTAATAGAACTGCAGCCTGCTAGTGGAAATATAATTGCTAATATAATAGCTATAGATAAAAATAATCTCTTAAGTTTAATGTTTCTCATGTCGTCATCTCCTTTAATGCAATCCTAGTTTATAAAATTATTATAGCAAAATAATGGGCATGAAAAAACACCAAACAATTTATTTGGTGTTTCTCTTTATATTCTTTATTAGATTCTATTCATTATATTTTTAATTGTTGGATCTTCTAGTAGATTTTCTGTTCTTTCTTGTTTTGCTTTTTCATCTTTGTAAACTTGTATACCTTCTTGTGGTTTATATTCTTCACCTTTTAACGCAGCATTAAGTGCGTCTACAGATTCTTGAATTTTAGTTTGTGAATCTGTAAGTTCAGTTACAAGCTTTTTAGCTTCATTAGGATCACCTGTAATTATTGCATCTTTGAAAATTGGAAGAATTTCTTGCAATTTGTCATTTGCAATTATTGTGTACTCTTGAGCTTGTTTAAATTTATCAGGTGCTTCTAAGTTTTTAACTTTGTTGGAAATATCTGAAATATTTTTTTCTGATTCTTCGTAAGCTTTTAAAAGTTCTTCGTCTGTCATCTTAGCTGCATTGTCAAAGAATGATTTTTTCAAATTGTCTAGTTCAGTTGCTAGATTTTCTTGAAGTGAAGAAAGTTCTTTAAAATACTTTTCTTCTTCAGAGTTTAAGTTTAATTTTGCGCTCATATTTCCAATAGTTACTTTGTAATTTTCACTATCCCATCCTATTTTGGCATCAAAGTTTTCAGCGACAAATCTAATTGGAACAAAAGTCCTGTTGTTTCGAACAAGTGGAGCAACATCAACTGCAACTTCAGTATCATTAACTAGAGCTTTTTTGTTTCCGATAGTTAATTTAATAGTTTTTGCGTCATCCTTAATTGTTACGACTCTATTTTCGTTATCCCAATCTACATTTTTTCCAAGAGTTTCTGCAACAAATCTTATCGGTACGAAAGTTCTGTTGTCTTCGATAAATGGGTTTACGTCTGTTTTTACAACTTTTCCATTGTATTCAATAGTTGGAACTTTTGCTGCAAATGTAAGAGTAGTAAGTGCAAGTATTGAAACTACAAATAGAAGTGCAAACTTTGTTAATTTATTTTTCATTATTTACTCCTTTTGTCCTCATTATCATCTAAGTAAGTATCGGCCTTTGAAATTTTCTTAGCACTCTTTGTGCTAGACTTAAAATCACTGTCACTGTCATTTACATATTTCTTTTCGATGTAGATTAAATTTGAATCATTTTCATCTTGAATTTCGATAAATGATTTGTCATTTGTTGGTACAATTTCACCATCTTCTGCATCTTTATAGAAAATGATATATTCAGTGTTTGGTGTAAGGCTCTTAGGCAATTTTAAATCAATTTTAGATAGATCACCCTTGTAGTCTTCCAAGAAAGTTGAATTTACTCCTTCGGCTGTTGATGTTTGTAGACGAACTCGAGATATATAGTCAGATTCGTCAATTAGTTCATCGACAAGTTCTTTGTCAAAGCTCGAAGTTATGTTTTCTTCGTCTTCTTTTGGTTTTGCGGTATCTACATTCTCTTGTGTATTTTTTGTTGTGATATTATTTGCTGGAGTATTGACAGTTTTGTCTTTGCCGCAAGCAGTGAGAAGCAGTGTCGCTGTTAATAAAGTAATAGTAAGTTTTTTATTCATAACAACCTCCAATTTTAGAACATTATATCACAAAAACATAATTTAGAAAATTTCAGTCATATTAATTTTAAATTACTTCTTACAATGTTATAATTAAATAGAGTAATATGCCAAATGAAGTAATTTTTTTATTAAAAAAATTAAATAGTGCTGGTTTTGAATCATATATTGTCGGTGGATGTGTAAGAGATAAACTTTTAGGACAAATTCCAAATGATTATGACATCACGACTTCTGCAAGGCCAGATGAGATAAAAGAAGTTTTTAAAGATTTTAAGACGATTTCTATAGGAGAAAAGTTTGGTACTATAGGGGTTCTTTTAAAAGATGTTCTTTATGAAATTACCACATTTAGAATAGATGGAAAGTATTTAAACCACAGAAAGCCAGAGGATGTCACTTTTTCAGATAATTTAAGAGATGATTTGGCAAGGCGCGATTTTACAATTAATGCTATGGCGATGGACATCGATGAAAATCTCTACGATCCTTTCGGTGGCAGAAGAGATCTTTCAGATAGGATTATTAGATGTGTTGGAGATGCAGATAAGAGGATAAAGGAAGACGGACTTAGAATATTAAGAGCTATTCGCTTTGCCGGAAGATTTAACTTTTATATAGAAAGTGATTTATTGGAGGCAATGTCTTTTAACAGTGAAATTTTAAGAGAAATTTCTGTTGAGAGAATTTTTGATGAATTTTCAAAGATACTTTTGACGGATAAACCTTCAAATAGCTTAATGATAATGGAAGAAACTGGAGTTATGGATGTATTATTCCCGGAGATAAAAAGGACAGTGGGATTTGATCAAAATAGTCCATATCACGACAAAACTCTTTTCGATCACCTCTTATGTGTTGTCGATACTGTGCCAAAAGATTTGAGTCTAAGGCTTGCCGCACTTTTTCACGATGTGAGCAAAGTCGACACCCTTACGATTGGAGAAGATGGAAGGGGACATTTTTTTGGACATGAAGTTCTAGGTGCAGATGTGGCAAAAGATGTTTTAAAGAGATACAAAGCTTCCAACAAACTCATCGATAAAGTTCAGATTTTAATCCTAGATCACATGAAAGTTCATTCTGAGATGACTGACAAGGCTCTTAGAAGACAGATTAAAAGAGTTGGAAAAGAAAATGTGATGGATCTATACGAACTTCTTATTGCAGATTGCAAGTGCACTAGAGTTGACAGAGATGCTTCTTTTATTGAAAACAGACAAAAAAGGGTAAAAGAATTATTAAATGAAAAAGAGATGAAAACTGAAAAGTTTTTAAAGATAGACGGAAAAGATATTATTTCGTTGGGATTTAAAGAGGGAAAAATAATTGGGAAAATTCTAAAAGATTTAGAAGAACTGGTTTTAGATGATCCAAAACTCAATACGCGAAAATATTTGATTGAATATATTAAAAAGAATTATAAAACAGGTGATTAAATGGGTAGATTATTCGGAACAGATGGCGTAAGGGGCATTGCAAATAGAAAACTTACACCAAAATTGTGCTTTGATATTGGAAGAGCAGCTGGATTTGTACTTACAAAAAATAAAAAGGGAAAAGTTCTAGTTGGAAGAGATACAAGACTTTCTGGAGATTTAGTGGAATCTTCTCTAGTTGCAGGACTTTTAAGTATTGGTCTTGATGTGGACATAGCAGGTGTAATTCCGACTCCAGGAGTTGCATATTTAACTAGAACAGGAGAATATCTATGCGGAGTTTCTATATCTGCATCTCACAATCCTTTTGAATATAATGGAATTAAGTTTTTCTCAAGCGAGGGATTAAAACTTGATGATACAGTGGAAGATGAGATAGAAGATAAAATTCTAGAGGGAACTAAAATATATAAAGAAGTTCTTGGCGAAGATATTGGAATAGTTACACGAAGCGACGCATTTGTAGAGAAATATAAGGACTACTTAAAAAGTTTAACTGATGATAGATTTGATGATTTTAACATTTCTCTTGATATTGGAAATGGTGCTTTATATAATATTGCCAAAGAAGTATTAGAAAGCTATGGAGCAAATGTAAGTGTAATTAATGATAATCCAAATGGTAAAAATATAAACTTAAAATGTGGCTCCACTAACCCAGAATTAATTCAAGAAGAAGTTTTGAAAAATAAATCAGACATAGGAATGAGTTTTGATGGAGATGCCGATAGAATTATTGCTGTCGATGAAAAAGGAGAAATCGTCGATGGAGATCACATATTGGCAATAGTTGCGACATACTTAAAGAAAAAAGGCAAGTTAAAAAATAACGCTGTCGTTGGAACAATTATGTCAAACTTGGGACTTAAAAAGTATTTGGAGACAATTGGAGTTGATTTTATATCTACAAAAGTTGGAGACAGATATATATTGGAAGAGATGTTAAAGTCCAATTATATAGTTGGTGCAGAGCAATCAGGACACGCTATATTTTTGGATTATAATACTACAGGAGATGGACTTGCTACAGGTATCCACTTATTAGAGATTATGAAAGAAGAATCTCAAAAGTTAAGCAAACTCAATTCGCTCGTTAAGAATTACCCTCAAGTTTTAAAAAATGCAAAAGTAAGGGATGATTTAAAGAATAAATTTAATGAATTTCCAGATATAGTAGAAAAAATTAAAGAGATTGAGGATAAATACGACGGAAATGGTCGCGTAGTCATTAGACCTTCAGGAACAGAAGCGCTTGTTAGAGTTATGATTGAAGGAAAGGACACAGAACTCTTAGAAAGAGATGCTAAAGAGATAGTGGAACTTATAGAAGAGAAATTGAATTAGGAGTTTTAAATGTATAGAATTATTAGCGACACTAGCTGTGATTTAAAAAAGAATGAAATTGAAAAATTAAATATTTCATATGTGCCTTTTAATATTCAAGTTGAAGGAAATGAATTTATTGATGATGATAATTTCAAATTAGATGAATTTTTGGGTGAAATGGAAAAGAGCCACAACCCTATAAAAACTTCTTGCCCTTCGCCATATGATTATTTAAAAGTAATAGAAGAAAATTTAGATAGGGAAATTTTTATAATTACTATTTCATCTAAACTTTCTGGATCATATAATTCAGCAATAGTTGCTGCAAATGAGGCAAGAGAAAAGCATAAGGATTTAAAAATAAGCGTCTTGGATTCAAAGTCTGCAAGCGCTGGGCATACATTAATTGTCTTAAAGCTACTAGAACTTTTAAAGGACAATAGTTTTGAAGATGCAGATAAAAAGATTAGAGGGATAATAGACAAAACTACGACTATGTTTGTACTTGAGAGTATGCAAAATCTTATAAAAAATGGTCGAATTAAAAAATCTGCTGGTTTACTTGCAAATGTTCTAAATATAAAGCCTGTAATGGTATCAAATGATGGAGAAATTGAACTTTATGAAATAAATAGAGGAATTAAAAAATCTCTCGACAAGATGATAAAGGCAGTTGGAACTATAAGTAACAAGACTAGTTTTGACATGATAACTATATCTTATTGCCAAAATAAAAAGAGAGCTGAAAAATTGGTAGAAAAATTTAATGAACTCTATGACATAGATGTAGTTGAGGTTAATCATACAAATGGAATATCATCTGCCTATGCGGATTTAGGAGGAATAGTCATAGCTTTTTGAGGTGAAATATGACAAATTACGATGACAAAGATAGGTTTGACGAACTTATTGATAAGGCGATAAAAGACGAAAACTTTAAGGAACTCAATAATTTTATAGAGGACATTAGCATGGGTGTCGAGCAGGCAGTTACTATGACTAAAAAATCTATAAATAAATTTATGAACAAGAAAGACGAAAAATTGCCTTATTCTGTTCAAAAAGATGACAAAATTATAAATCAGAAACCAAAGACAATTAAGAGAGTAAAAAATTGGGATAAGGTTTTGAAATTTTCAATTATTTTTCATGCCATAGTTCTTTTTGGCTTTATAATTGACAGTTTTGACAGCGGTGGAACATTTTTTTATAATATGTTGATGATTGCTATTTGGGCTATACCTGCACTTTTACTGTCATTCTATGGACTTTATAGAAATAAAAAGAATAAGGAACAAATAATTAGGTTTAGAAAGTATGTTAGAGAGATTGGAAATAACACTGTAATTCCGGTTAGTGACCTCGCAGTTGCCACAGCAAAACCTATTGAATTTACTATAAATGATCTTCTCGATTTAATAAATAAAGATTTATTTAGACAGGCGAGAATAGTGGAAAATGGAAAGCTATTTATTTTAGATTCAAAGACTTATAAACTTTATAAGAAGGAACTATTAAATTCTGAAATGAATGAGATTAACGACGAGGACAAAAACTCACTTACAGAAAATAAAGAAAAAGCAGACTTAATATTGAGGCAATCTAAAGTTTATATTAAAGATCTCACACATATTTGTAAAAATATAAATGAACCTATGAAGACTAAAATTGCAAAACTTTTAAAGACTATAACTAAAATCTTTGAAGTTGTAAAAGAAAATCCACAAGAGGCAGAAAATTTGAACAAGGCGACAGATTATTATTTGCCAATAACTGTTAAGCTATCAAATAATTATTTAGACCTTGCTGAAATGCCAACTGAATCTGTAAGTTCTTCACTAAGGGAAATTGAAAACACTATGGACACAATTCTTGTGGCATTTAATAAACTTTTGGACAACTTATATGCAGATAAGATGCTTGATCTTTCAAGCGACATAAGTGTTCTAAAAACAATGTTAAAGCAAGAGGGACTTTTAGATGATGACGACTTTAAAGTTGGGAGGTAATTATATTGGATAGAGAAATCAAGCTCACTTTAGATGGAGACGAAAGTTCACAAGATATAAATAAAGATATTACTAATGAAATTGTGCCTAAGGATAAAGAAGTAAACTTGACTGTTGAAGAACAAAAGCAAGTTGATGAATTTGCAAAGTCAATCGACATAACTAATTCAAATGTCGTTCTTCAATATGGAGTTGGAGCGCAAAGAAAGCTTTCAAATTTTTCCGAAAAGACACTTGAAAATGTAAAATCAAAAGACTTGGGAGAAGTTGGAGATTTGCTATCTGGCGTTGTAAATGAACTTAAAAATTTTGATATAGATGAAGAGGACAATAAATTTGTTGGATTTTTCAAAAAACAAGTAAACAATGTCACATCACTAAAGACAAAATATGACTCTGCAGAAAAAAATGTAGAGAATATAATGAATGCGCTTCAAAATCATCAAGTGACTTTGATGAAAGACATCGCAATGTTAGATCAGATGTATGATTTAAACGAGTCTTATTATAAAGAACTCAGCATGTATATTATGGCAGGCAGAAAGAAACTTGAAGAAGCTAGAAGTGTAGAACTTCCAAAACTTCAAGCTGAGGCAGAAAAATCAAATTTGCCAATTGATGCGCAAAGAGCAAATGACTATGTCAATTTAATAAATAGATTTGAAAAGAAACTTCACGATCTTGATTTAACTAGAATGATTTCTATTCAAATGGCTCCTCAAATTAGAATGGTTCAATCTTCTAATACAGTTATGGTTGAAAAAATTCAGTCGACACTTGTAAATACAATACCACTTTGGAAGTCACAAATGGTTATAGCGCTCGGCGCAAATCACTCTAAAGAGGCTGCAAAGACTACTAAAGAAGTCACTGATTTAACTAATAAGCTTTTAAAAAAGAATGCTGATACATTAAAACAAACTACTGTTGATACGGCCAGACTTTCAGAAAGAGGAATAGTTGATGTTGACACAATTAAGCACACAAATGAACAACTAATTTCTGCATTAAACGAAGTGAGAGAAATTCAAATAGAAGGACATAAGAAACGTCAGGAAGCTGAGACAGAATTAATTCATATAGAAGAAAATCTTAAAAATTCACTTAGAGAAATAGCAAATAAATAAAATAAAGTATGGCTTAAAATTATGCTAAAAGCATTTTAAAAGCCATACTTTTTTTAGTTTGGAAAACTTTAATAATTTTAATTATATTTATTTTTGAAAAGCAAGTTTCATGTCTCCATCTTTAATGAGTCCGCTCTTTCTCATAATTACATATATTATATAAGAAACTGCGGCTGGAAGAATAATGTGCATAAGGATTATTATTAAGAATAATTTTTTAAATGGAACATCTGGCATTGCACTAAATGTGGATATTTGTCCGACAAGTCCACTTGTGCCCATTCCAGATCCGAGAGGAGTGTTTTCCAATTTAAAGACCATAGTTGAAAGTGGTCCTAGAATTGCTGATGCCAAAGTTGGTGGAACTAAAATCATTGGATTTTTAACAATGTTTGGCATTTGCAACATACTTGTTCCAAGGCCTTGAGCAGCTAGACCTTCCATACCATTATCTCTAAAAGATATAACTGCAAATCCAACCATTTGGCAGCAACATCCAATTGTCGCAGCTCCTCCTGCTAGAGAAGATAGGGAAAGCATCATAGAAAGTGCAGCAGAAGATATAGGTAGTGTCAAAACTATTCCCACGATTACAGAAACTATAATCCCCATTAAAAATGGAGCTTTATCAGTTGCGCTTATAATTATATTGCCCAAAAAATTCATAAAAGATTGTATATATGGTCCGACGAAAGTCGCCATAAACACACCTATGAGAACTGTGATTGTGGGTGTAACTATAATGTCAATTTTTGTCTTGCCACTTACAAGTTTTCCAAATTCAACTGCAAATATAGTTGCAATATAAACTCCCATCGGACCTCCAAGTTCATTTCCGGCAAGTCCAACGACTGTTGCAGAAAAAACAACAAGGCTAGGCGCACCTAGGGCAAAAGCAATCGCCACGGCAATTGCAGGACCTGTAGCTTTTTGAGCAAGCGGCCATAAAACTTCTGTTAAAAAGTTTATATTAAAGCTATTTCCAATAGTATTTAAAATTGTTCCGACGAGTAGAGTTGCAAAAAGTCCATAAGCCATTGCTCCAAGAGCACTTATAAAATAAAGTTTAGCCTTCTCTTTAATTTTTGATTTTACGTAATCTGTCAATTTTCTCTCCTTTTAAGCTATGTAGCGTTATGATTTTATGATATAGTGCGAGTGAAATTTAAAATAGTAAGTTTGTAAATGTATAAATTTGTCAACTTCTATTAAAAAATCCCATACATATTTTATCTCTTATAATTTTAATTACAAGCATTTGCGAGAAGTTTTTAAAATAAAATAATTAATTAGTCTTTTATTATTGGATTAAAATTTAAAAAGTTAATATTTATAGTATTAAAAAAATATTGTGAAAACAATTTGATAAAAGAGAGATGTGCGAGTTTTGAGAAAATAATTTTAGAAATTTTTGATGAATGTTTATATCTATTTAGCCATTATAATTAATGAGCTTATTAGTGTTTTTAAATTTTTATTGGGTATAATGTAATAGTAAGAAATGTTAATATATTATGAAAAAACGACAGGTTGAGAAATTGAATTATTTATATTTTTATTTAAAATTAAGTCATAAAAATGGAAAAAATTTTTGACACTTTAGGCAGCTTGTTGTATACTATAATCATTGTATACCGATTAGGTATTGATTATTTTCATTTTGAAAACATTCACAAGTATTAATTTTAAGAGGAGGCAATTATGTCAAGTATGTACAAAACAACAGAGGAACATGAAGAACTTCGAAAAGCTGTTAGAGCTTTTGCAGAATCTGAAATTAAACCATTATCTTTTGGTCTAGACCAAAATAATGAATTCCCTGAAGATATCATCAAACAAATTGGTGAAAATGGATGGATGGGTCTTCCTTATTCTGAAGAAGAAGGCGGAGCTGGCAAAGACGTAATTTCTTATGCAATTGCAGTCGAAGAATTATCAAGAGTAGATGCCGGTGTTGGTGTTGTGCTTTCAGCTCACACTTCTCTAGGATCTTATCCAATCCAAGCATTTGGTACTAAAGAACAAAAAGAAAAATATTTAAAACCACTTGCACAAGGTAAAAAACTTGGTGCTTTCGGTCTTACTGAACCAAACGCTGGTTCTGACGCTGGTGGAACTGAAACTACAGCTGTTTTAGAAGGAGACCACTACGTTTTAAATGGTAATAAAATATTTATAACAAATGCTCCAGCAGCTGACTTTTATGTAGTATATGCTGTAACAACTCCAGGTATTGGAACTCACGGAATTTCTGCATTTATCGTTGAAAAAGGCTGGGACGGATTCACATTCGGAGATCACTACGATAAATTAGGTATAAGATCATCAACTACTGCAGAACTTCAATTTAACAATGTAAAGATTCCTAAAGAAAACTTACTTGGTAAAGAAGGACAAGGATTTAGAATTGCAATGCAAACACTTGATGGTGGTAGAATTGGTATTGCATCTCAAGCACTTGGAATTGCTCAAGGAGCATATGAAGCAGCACTTGCTTATGCTAAAGAAAGAGTTCAATTTGGAAGACCAATTGCTCAACAACAAGCAGTTGCTTTTAAAATTGCTGATATGGCAACTAAGATTAGAGCTGCAAGACTTATGGTTTATTCAGCAGCTGAAATGAAACAAAACCACGAAAAATATTCAATGGAAGCTGCAATGGCAAAAACAGTTGCATCTGAAGTTGCAATGTGGGTTGTTAATGAAGCTCTTCAAATTCACGGCGGTAATGGATATCTTAAAGGAATGGACGTTGAAAGATTCTTTAGAGATGCTAAGATCACTACAATTTATGAAGGTACATCTGAAATTCAAAGAGTTGTTGTTGCAAATAACATCATTGGACATGCACCAAAGAAAAAAGGTAGAGCAGCTGCTATAGATAAAAAATCTGGACCTATTACAGGCGATAGAAAAAGAGAAATAATTAAAGCCGACACTCCAGAAGAAGCTGTAGAAATTTTAGTTAAAAACTTAGAAAAAGACGGATACGACTTCTCAGTAGGTATTCCAATTGATACTCCAATCTACGAAGCTGAAAGAGTAGTTTCTGTAGGTAATGCAATTGGCGGAGAAGAAAATATGGACATGGCAAGAGAACTTGCTCACGCTGCAGGCGCTGCACTAGGTTCTTCAAGACCAGTAGCTGAAACTCTTAAACTTGTACCTCTTGAAAGATACGTTGGTATGTCTGGACAAAAATTCAATGGTAACCTATATATAGCATGCGGTATCTCTGGAGCTGTTCAACACTTAAAGGGTATTAAAAACGCATCAACAATTGTTGCTATAAACAAAAATGCTGGAGCACCTATTTTCAAGAACTGTGACTATGGTATAGTAGGAGATATTTTTGAAATCATGCCTCTATTGACAGAAGCACTTGGCACTGGCGAAAAGGAACCAGCTCCACCAATGAAAAAAGTAAGAAGATCTAAACCTAGAAAATTAGCTCCTAATTTTAAAGTTATGGTTTGTCCTGGTTGCGGTTATGAATATGACCCTAACTACGGTGACCCAGAAGGCGAAATTGATCCAGGTACAGAATTTGAAAAATTGCCAGATGACTGGACATGCCCACGTTGCCAAGAAGAAAAACAAAACTTTATTGAAGAAGAATATCCTGAAGATAGGAAATAATTGGGAGGTACCAAATGTATAATATAAGAAAAGTAGCAGAAGATTTATATTATGTAGGAGGAAGCGACAAAAGAATAGAACTATTTGAAAACATGTTTCCTATTCCTGATGGCGTTTCATATAACTCATATCTTCTTTTAGATGAAAAGACAGTATTAATAGATACAGTAGATTGGTCTATAGTTAAAGACTATCTAAAGAAAGTTGAAATAGTGTTAGATGGAAGAGATCTTGATTATCTTCTAATCCACCACATGGAACCAGACCACTGCTCAGCTATTGAAGAAATTTGCTTAAGATATCCAAATGTAACTGTAATTGCTAGTGAACAAGCATTCCAATTCATGAGACAAATGGGATATGATATCAATGAAGATCAAGCTATGATAGTTCAAGAAGGAGATACAGTAAGCTTTGGTAAACACACATTTGCATTTGTTGAAGCACCAATGGTTCACTGGCCAGAAGTTCTAATGTCACTTGATACAGCAAATGGCGTATTATTTACAGCTGACGGATTTGGTTCATTTAAAGCACTTGATGGTAAACTTTTTGCAGACGAAGTTGACTGGGAAAGAGATTGGCTTGATGAAGCTAGAAGATACCTTACAAATATCGTAGGTAAATATGGACCTTTCGTTCAAGAAGTTCTTAAAAAAGCTGGACCTCTTCTTCCACAAGTTAAATATATTGCTCCTCTTCACGGACTTGTATGGAGAGAAAATCTTGACTACTTCATTGGCAAATATGACAAATGGTCAAAATATGAACCAGAAGATGAAGGTGTTCTAATAGTATACGCATCAATGTATGGAAATACTGCAGCTGCAGCACAAGAACTTGCTAACAACCTTGTAATGAAAGGTGTTAAGAAAGTTGAAGTTTATGATGTATCTAAAACTGATACTTCAGTATTAATTTCAAAGACTTTCCAATATTCTCACTTAGTTCTTGCATCTGTAACTTACAACCTTGGAATTTATCCAAAGATGAAGAATTACCTAATGGATTTAGCTGCACTTAATGTTCAAAACAGAACAGTAGCTATTATCGAAAACGGTACATGGGCTTGTACAGTTGGGGATAAAATGGAAGACTACATTGATGAAAACTTAAAATTATTTGATGTTTTAAATGAAAGAGTTACAATCAACAGTTCATTAACTGAAGCTAACAAAAACGACATGAACGCATTAGAAGACTCTATCATCGAATCAATGAAGAAAATTAGAGAAGTAAAAGAAAAATTTGAAGAATAATTTTTAATATGGATCGGCCATTTAAACTGGCCGGTCTTTTTTTA
>JASBZH010000032.1 GCA_029983555.1 Peptoniphilus sp.
GGATATAAAGTAGAAAAAATAAGTGGCCTTGACCAATTTCCAAGAACAAATCATGCGGAAGCAATCGTGTTGCTATCAAGAAAATAAGTGTCTACAAGGAGGAAAAATGATAAAGAAAATAGGAATTGTTAGTTTATCTAATGGTGTTTTGGGGGAAAGTTTTATTGAGCATGAAATAAAAATAGGATTAGACAGATTAAATAAGCTAGGAGTAGAAATAGAGTTTTTACCTAATTCTTTGAAAGGCATTGATTTTTTAAAGAATCATCCGGAAGCTAGGGCAGATGATTTGCTGCTTGCTTTTGAAGATGACACTATTGATATGATTTTATGTGCTATTGGTGGAGAAGATACCTATAGATTATCCCCTTATCTGTTCGAAGGAGATAGATTAAAAAATATTGTTAAACAAAAACTTTTTTTAGGCTTTTCTGACTCAACAATAAATCACTTTATGCTAAATAAGCTTGGCATAAAAACATTTTATGGTCAGGCTTTCTTGCCAGATGTGTGCGAACTATCTGCTAATATGTTAGCTTATACAGAAAAATACTTTTTGGAACTTATAAAAACAGGAAAAATAAATGAGATACACCCTAGTGAAGTGTGGTATGAAGAAAGGGAAGATTTTAGTAAGAAAGCTATTGGAGTAGAAATGAAAAGTCATCCTAATACCGGCTTTGAGCTTTTAAGAGGAAATCCTATATTTAGTGGAAAAATTTTAGGCGGATGCATAGAATCAATATATGATATGTTCGATAATTCTAGATTTAACGATACAGTAGAAATTTGTAGCAAATATGATTTATTTCCAACCCTTGAGGAATGGGAGAATAAGATTTTACTAATAGAAACAAGCGAAGAAAAAACAAAACCAGATTTATATAGGAAAATGATACTTGCTCTAAAAGGCTACGGCTTATTTGATGTATTAGCAGGAGTATTAGTAGGAAAACCTCAAAATGAAATCTATTATGAGGAGTATAAATCTATTTTATTAGAAGAAATTACCAATAAAGATTTACCTATTGTCTATAATATAAATATTGGACACTCAACTCCAAGATGTATAATTCCTTTTGGGGTAGAAGCAGAAGTAAATGTAAGTAAACAAATGATCTCCTTTAATTATTAAACAAAATTGGGCTGAGCTATGGGTTGTTTTTCTCTACTTTAGAGCGACATAATAAATTACAAGATATTTACTGATTGACATATTCCCACATACGAGGCTTTTGAAAATATCTAATTTTATCTATACTGACCACTCGAGCCATGTGGAAGTGATTTGTTTGATGTCAAGGAAATAATATATAGGTGACAATATGAATGGAAATAATTATTTTATAAAATTGATAATGTTATTAATAGATGATGAATTAATATTACTTTATGGATTTGGGAGCTTGACAAATCAAAAAGCGTATGGATGGAAAGAAAAAGTTGGTAATGAAAAAGGGCAATATATTTTCAAATCAATTTTGAATCAAAAAGATGCTGAGATATTTTTCGATAAACTAAAACATCCTGGTAAAATTATTTTAAATAAAAAAGAGTTTATGTCTCCTGAACTTTTTTATAGAGAAACTGTATTGTGTAATGACGGATTGAAAAAAGAGCAAGGGCCTATAAATAAATCCAAAAAATTAACTGAATTATGGAATACTAAGAAGGATGACTTATTTAATAAGATAAAAATTAGTGTAGATTATAACAAAATGAGCGACATAGATAATTATAAAAGTATTTATAAACTATTTACTTGGATAAGAGATGAAAGTGGGATAAATCTATTTAGTGAAGGATATAGGCTAGGCAATTTTGAAATATATTATTCATTAGACAATGAGAATGACTTTCGTATTGATACTCATAAAGATTGTGGGTTGCTTAAAACAACAGTAAGAAAATTGGAAGAATTTGAAGACAACCTTATTGTAAATTGCTTATCTAAGCATAAAATGAGGACTATTATTAACCAAACAAAAATATTTTTACCTGAAGAAGATTTAATAGAATTTACTTCGAAAGAACCAATGAGTGAAGTATTGATTCAAATATGGAATGAAGAAAATGGAGATTTAATTTTTTCAGAAAACTACACACTAATATTAAGTTTTTCCATTAATATAGGATTAAGCTCACCAATATTTAAAATTAAAGATGATTGGACACAAAAGCTAATTAAGTCTGCAACAAATAGAAAAGAATATATAGAAGAAAATATTGAAACTATTTCTCACATACAATATAGAGATCCAATATCTAAAGAAAATGAGTATAGAAATGAAATTGACTATGCAATTGAAAAAGGTTTAAAAATTTTTTCAATTTTTTATCGAAATTATAGCAAAGGTGTATTCGTAAAAAATGAAAACAAGGATGGTGAAATTGAAAGTTTTATAAAAATAAGAAAATTCATTGAGGCGTCTGGAGTTTATAAGGTAGTAATAGTAGATCCATATTTTTCTGTTATTGCTGCAAAGAAAATTCTTACTAGAATTTCTAGAGCTGATTTAGAAATTATAATTATTACAGCATTGGATAAAGTAAATCCAGATATTGGAGAAAAGTCGGATAAAAATCAAGCTATTATACTAAAAAGTTTTTTAGAAAATAACTCCCAATTAATCAGTCCAAGATTGACTGTGATTAACATATCAAGGAACAAAAGACAAGCTTTTCATGATCGTTATTTACTAAGGTATCATAAAGATGGGAGTGTTGATGGTTTTTTGTTAAGCAACTCTCTTAATTCTATGGGACAATTTTATCCATTTGTAATTGCTCCTATGAATTATGAAGTTTGTTTAGAAGTATCAGACTATCTTGATGAAATTACTAAAAGTATACTGAATGAGGAAGATAAGTCAATGAAATCAGAAGTACTTTATTATAGTAAAAATTTTTTACCTGTTGAATATGAAAAAGAATATAAAGAATTACTATGCTTAGAATGGTTTAACAGATGGAAAACTGATGAAAATGTTATTATCATTCCAAAAGAAGAAATACAAGAAGCTATTTTTACTATCTTCGAGAAATGGGAAAAAGATAGTAGGATTGCTTGTATAATGCTTTGCAGTCTTAATAAATTTTTAGAACTAAGAAATCCCTATAAAATATTGGCAAATACCATAGGAAAGGATGATAAATTTATTGAAGATTTTCTGAATGAATTCTTTATTTTAGCAGAACAAATAGAATTTTCTATTAATCATTTAAAAAAAGGCTTATATTCAGAAGAAAATCAACTTTATTTATTTTTAAGTAACAAGGCAAAACTTAATCGTGCTGGAAATAAAAATTTGATTTATTATGGTGGACATATTTATTATGGTCCTAGTTGGTTAAGATCAGGATACAATTTGCTCATTTATTTGAATTCAAAAAAATATTTTGATCTGATGGATAAGTTAAAATCGCCAATGATGTTTGATGTGTTGATTTATCAATTGACATCTTATGACTTTGATAACGATTTTTATCAGACATTTATCGAAGAAGGGAATATAAATATACAGATTTTTTTTGCTGATTATTTTTTTAATAGAATAGGTCATAATAATAATTTTTTTGAAAGATATAAGAAAATTTTAAATTTGATTTCTAATGATAAATTGATAATACAGTTAACTAGAATGATTTCGCGCGTTAGATTTTATTTACGAATAAAACCTATAGAAGAAAATGATATTTTTTTTATAATTTTTGATTGGATTTTGGACTTATTCGCTAAAAAAGTGATTCATTGTTCACATGAAATAGTAAAAGATGCAATGTATTATTTGTATGATAGTGAAACTATATCTC
Source organism: Peptoniphilus sp. (assembly GCA_029983555.1). GTDB lineage: Bacteria > Bacillota > Clostridia > Tissierellales > Peptoniphilaceae > Peptoniphilus_A. Next base: position 3,814 of record JASBZH010000032.1, read on the forward strand.
ATTGTAATCTTCACTATGAAATAGGAAGAAGAATATCTAATGAGATAATAAAAGATAAATTTTTTGAGAGCGCGTTAGATATAGCAGAAAAAGGATTAATGGAAGCTTTAATTGACAAAACTAATATTGACTATGATTTTAAAGAATTAAATAAAATATATGTAGATATCTTGGATCAACTTTATGAGAATGAATCCGAAAGTGAATTGTTAAATAGAATTTATAAAAGAGAAGATTTTGAAACAGCAACTGAGCCGGAACTGAAGAATTATAACTACGATAAATGGCATAATGCAGCAATAAGTGCTATAAAACAGTTAGAAATTCTAAGAAATTATATTAATAAGCATCCTAACTCAAATAGAGCAGAAAAAATATTTAACAATTGGGATGAAAGAGTTAAACTTGCTTGGCTGCCATAGATTATTATAGAATGAGACTTAATTTAAGAAATTTATAAAAAAATTGTAAAAAAGTAGCAGATTGTATTCTTCTGTGATTTTATAATAGTTGAGTTTCAGTTGATATCTTTATTTTATTCATGTTTGAATATTAACCCTCTAAGAATTGGAGCAAGAAGATTTATGTCAGTTATATTTTCAGAAAATATTTCTTCATCAAACTCATCCAGTCCTAATACTTTAATACATTTATTCTTTAGAATATATTCTGGATCTGATAATTTAATATATTCTTTAAAATTAGTCTTTTTTGATCAGAACATATCTATAACACAACATCTCTTTTATTTAATTTAGATATTTAATATAATTGATAAGAGACTTTTTCGTATCATTTACAATATTATTTCAAAGTTTTAAATTTTGAATACTTATATTTCTGAATTTTAATATATTTTTTTAAATATACTATTTTACTCTAAACAGAATAATTTATTATGTTTTACCATTCTTTAGTTCATATTAAACATAGTATTTTTATATATAATCTTTAAGAAATTAATTATTATTAAGGGTTTTAGTATTATTTCTCGTAGATTTGTTAAAGTTAATATATTAATTTTAGTTATCTTTATTATATTGTCTGCTTTTCCTATGAATAATATATTTTATATGATATGATGTTAAATATATGATACTATTTTTATAGTAAAGATTTTTAATATTTATAGGAGGTTTACATGAAGAAGAAAATTATAGCGGCTTTTGTTATTTTTATAATTTTTATGACATCGATTTCAGTTTCAGCTGAGTCAAAAAATTATAAAGTTGAGACTTTAATTGAAAAAAATTTTGTAAATGGGTATGAAGATAAGAGTTTAAGACTCGATAAACCCATAACTAGAGCTGAATTTACTAAATTAATTGTCGAAGTTAAAAGAGAAAGAGCTTATGCGAATAAACTAAGTGATGAAGCTTCTATTTTTAAAGATGTAACAAAGGAAAGTTGGGCAAACGGATACATAAACTGTGCCACAAAAGATGGATACATAAAGGGCTATAATGATATGACTTTTAAACCTCAAAAAAATATAACAAATAGAGAAGCCATTGCCATTGTTGCAAGGCTTCATCCTGATTTTAAAGAGAAAAATTTAGATGAAACGGACTGGTCAAAAGATTATTTAAATTTTGCTAAAAATCACGGTATCTTAGAAGATATACATATTGATGATTGTCTAGATGATAATGCAACTAGAGAAATTGCTTTTGAAATAATCTACAATTATGATAGAGAAATTGACAATATAATAGAAGAGATTGTAAGAAGTGCAATGAAAGATGTTAATGAAGAAGAGTCTTCACATAAATATACATATGGTAATAATTTGCAAGTAAAAAGTGGTAGGAGCGAAAGCAAAGAAAAAAATATTGTCAGATTTTACGATGAAGATAAACTACTTTTTAAAAGATTTTTTTATGATGGAGAGTATTTGAAATTTTTAAATGCGCCAGAAAAAGATGGATATAATTTTGTGGCTTGGTACAATGAAGGGAAAAAGGTTGATTTTCCACTTAGAGTCTCTAGTGATTTGAGCCTTAATGCAAAATATGAAAAAGTAAAAATAAATAATGAAGATTATATTAAAGATCTACAAAATCTTTTGAAGGATGATCTACTCTATAGTGAAAATATTGACAAAATTGATGGAGAAATTTTAAATTTATACAAAAGTTCTTTGTATTACGCAAAAGATTTGTTAAAAGCGATAAATGATGGCAAAGAAGTAGATTTAAAGACTATTAAATCTGCAACTTTAAATTTAAATGCCGCGAGAAAAAATCTTAAAGCCGAACTTTGGAAATTAAATTCAAAAGAAGAAGTTAGAGTGGAATCAATAAGGATAAATAGCAAAAATCACAAGACAAAGTACGAAGTTGGAGATGCTCTCGATTTAAATGGATTAACTATAGAAGTTAAAAATTCAGACGGATCAGTAAAGACAGTGGAAGTAACAGATGATATGGTTAGTGGATTTAATTCAAATAAACCTAAGGATTTAGAAGTGCTTACCATAAATTACAGAGGGAAAACTACAAATTATAATATCAAAATAGTTGAAAAAGAGCCGAAAGCTGATATTGTATGGATTAAGATAATTAGCACAAATCACAAGACGGAGTATAAAGTTAATGATAAACTCGATACTAAAAATTTAAAAATACTTGTAAAAAGGGACGACTATTCATTGGAAGAAATAGACGTTAAACCGGATATGGTGGATGGTTTTGATTCAAAAGAGTCAATAAATTCTAAGAAACTTGCGATTAATTATGAGGGAAAAACTGTTAACTATGATATAAAAATCATAGAAGAAGAAAGACCAAATGTCCCTAAACTAAAGTCAATTAAAATACCCTTAAACGTAAAGTATGAATTTGATCCAAATATTTTAAATTATGTGGTGGAAGTTGATGATGACAACATACCTATAATAGGTGCAACGCCAGAAGATGAAGAAAAAGTAAAAAAAGAAGTAATACATGCCAAAGATTTTGATAATGAAAATGTCACTACTGTAAAACTTATATCAGAAGATAATATTATAAATACTTATACTGTAAAATTCATTAGAAAGCCTAAAATAGTATCTTCAAGTAATAAACATTTAAAATCAATTAAAGTAGGCGATAAAATTATAGAGGTAAGGGACGACACAGTTACTTATAAAATAAATTTAAATAAGACTGAGGAGCTTCCAGAAGTTGATGCAATACCACAAGATCTTAGAAATACAGTCGAGATAGTTCAGGCAAAAGATTCTGAATCTAAAGACTGCGTAATAATATATGTTGTCTCAGAAAAGGGAAAAACACTTGGAGCATTTCAGGTGAAATTTTATTTTACAGAAGATTTGTAAATTCTTAAATAAGTCTTTTTTGCCTAAATTAATTTCTAGAGTATAATAAGGCTGTAGTATTATTTTAGGTATTTTAAAGCTTACTTATGGGAGTTTTTATGAACGATAGAGAATTAATTTATATAAAGACAATTGCCGAAATGAAATCTATTTCTAAAGCTGCAGAAAAACTTTTTATTTCACAGCCAAGCCTTAGCCAGACTCTACAAAAGATAGAAACAGAACTTGGGACTTCTCTTTTTATAAGGGAAGCAAGGGGTATGAAGCTGACTTTTGCTGGAGAGCAGTACTATCTAATGGCAAAAGAAATTTTAAATATTTATAATGATTTTAAATCTGAAATAACTCATATAAATGAACTAAAATCAGGCCGAGTTGTCATTGGTATTGCGAGATTTATGGGAATGAATGTGTTGCCAAAAGTCTTGCCGCAGCTGAATAAAAAATATCCAAATATAGAAATTAAAATTAGGGGAGAGAGTACACTCGCCCTTGAAAAATTGGTTTTAAGTGGCGATATAGACTTTGCATTAACTCACGCACACAAAAAGGACATGAATCCGCAGATAGATTACGATGTTTTGGACAAGGAATACTTTGTTTTGGTAAGTCAAAAGGACTATTTAAAAAATTCTCCTCATGTAGTGGAAAAAGACGGAAAAAGGTATGTCGATTTAAATGATTTTAAAGATGAGAAGTTTGTCCTCTTAGAGCACGGGAAGGGAATAAGAAAAGTCCAGGATATGATTTTTGATTCCTACGGATTTAGTCCACATATCGTCGTCACTACTAAAAACTTTGAGACTGCAAAAAGACTTGCCGGTTGTGGAATGGGTCTTACTCTTACTCCAAGGTCGTATCTGCATTTTATAAAGGGTGGAGAGTTCGACATTTATGAACTCGTTGGGACGAGCGAAAATTCTTGGCTACTTACAATTTTAAGCATGCCAAACACCTACAAATCTCAGGCGAGCCAAGTCTTTATAAATGAGATAAAAAAACATTTTAACAAAGAAATAAAAATTTGAGATTAAATTAAAATACTCTGCGCTGCAGGGTATTTTTTGTTTGCAATTGTGGGTATTAAATTAATAAGCTCTTATAAGTGTTTTAAAATTATTTTGCGACTTGTACAAAAAATTCTCTATTTATAAGTTTATCGATTTATCTCAATTGAGATATTGTTTGATATAAGTTTTACTTATATGTTCCATTAAAAATCAGTATATGTAAATCGGTATAAAACGCTTTATTAGTAGCTTATAAGGGATATAATAGTATTGAGGCTAGTTTAATATGATAAATAATAAAACTATTTCTAGAATTGCATTTAAGGCACTTATTACAGAAGTTTCGGCGTCTCCCAAGCCGGGTCTTGTGGATATTTTAAATTCGGGATCCCATTTGGACATGGATTATTATACTTTTGTAAAAAGTTCTGTCGCAATCTGTGACTTTTTTAAAGATGCATTCGACTTGGGGATTAAAAACTACATGAAAGACGACTTTTGCGAGCTTAGAGAACTTGGAAAAGTTTGTGAAAAGAAGATGTATCTTGCAACTGGAGGAGTAAACACTCATAAGGGAATAATTTTTTCGCTCGGCCTTATGGTATATGCGACGGCAAATCAATATGTAGTGGGCGATTTAAGCGTAGCTACAGTTATAGAGAGAGTAAAGTTTTTGGCAAGAGATATTACAAGTGAGCTAAAAAGTGATCTAAAGACTGCCGGTGGAATGCAATATAAAAGATACGGCTTAAAGGGTGTCAGAGAAGAAGCAGAAGAAGGTTTTGAGAAGGCAAATGCAATTGGCCTATACAATTTGAAAAAATATCTCAAAAGCTTTTCTCTAAATGATGCGATAGTAAACACTTTAATGCACTTTATGGAAGTTTTGGAAGACTCCAACTTAATTAAAAGGGGCGGAATTGAGGGCCTCATGTATGCCAAAAAATCTGCAACTTGCGCCATCAGTTTGGGACTAATGGGTACGAGTGAAGGAAGAAATTACATATATTCTTTAAATGAAGAATTTATAAAAAGAAATTTGAGTCCAGGTGGCTCAGCTGATTATTTAATTTTAACTTTGTATCTGTATTTTTTGGAGGAATTATGATTGTTTATAGAGATGCAGTTATGAGTCTAGATAAAAAAGACATAGAAAAATTTTTATCTAAGTTTGATCTAAAACTCGAAAAAGATGTTGACTATACAGTTATAGCCGAGGACGATGATGAAATAATAGCTACAGGGTCTCTATCTCAAAATGTCTTAAAGTGCTTTGCAGTCGATAAGAGATATCGCGGATTTGCCATCACAAACACTGTGATTACGAAATTAATTGAAAAGGCAAATTCTTTAAATAGATCTCACCTCTTTATTTTTACAAAGCCAGAAAACGAAGAAATATTTAAAGATTTTGGGTTTAAAACTGTCGCAAAGGTTGATGAAGTGACCCTTTTGGATAATAAAATTGAAAACTTATATAAAATTTTGGAAGACTTAAAAAATGAAGTGCCAGCGGGCGCAATAGTAGTAAATGCAAATCCGATGACTAAAGGCCATTTAAAAATTATACAGGAGGCTGCAAGTCGAGTTGAAAAGCTATTTGTATTTGTAGTTTCTGAAGATAAGTCAGTATTTCCATATGAATTTAGATATAAAATTGTAAATGAAGCTTGTCAAAAAATAGAAAATGTAGAAGTAATAAGGGGAAACGAGTATATAATTTCAAGAAACACATTTCCAACATACTTTTATAAAGATGACGAGATAATAATCGAGGCTTATTCAAAGCTTGACATCACAATTTTTGGAAAATATTTTGCAAAGGCAATGAATATAAAGAAGAGATTTGTGGGAAAAGAGCTAAGTGACAAGGTCACTGCAGATTACAACTTGAAAATAAAAGAAATTTTGCCAAAATATGGAGTTGAGACTATTGAAATAGATAGATTTAAAGAGTCTGGCGAGATAATTTCTGCAAGTACCGTCAGAAGACTCTTATCAGAAGATAAAATCGAAGAGGCAGAAAAATTACTGCCGCCTGAAACCTCAAAAGCTCTAAGGACAGATGAAGGCAGAAAGATAATTTATGGACTACAAAAAAATAGAAAGAATTGAAAAGCTCCTTGCTGCAAAGGAAGATAGGTTTAATCATCAAAAGTATTTGATAAAAAAGTACGGAACAACTTTAATTTCCTTTATGCTAAATATTCCTGGAGAGATAAAGAGTTCAGATAAAACTAGAAAATTTCAAGAAAAATATATTGAAAAAATTGAAAGAATTTTAAAAGAAAATGATATAAATATATTGTATAGAGAATTTAGACACTTAGAAACTGGCGATGAGTACTTTGCATCTGTAAGAGAAGATGCGAAAAAAGTTAAGATGCTCATGATAGATTTGGAAGAGTCAAAAAGAGAAGCAAGGCTTCTCGATATCGATGTTTTTGACAAAGATTTTCATCAAATTTCTAGGGACAATTTAGATTATAGTCCCAGGAAGTGTCTTCTTTGCAATAAAAGCGCAAAGTATTGCATGAGGATGAATAGTCACAAGATAGAAGATTTGATTACAGAAACTGAGAAATTATTGGAGGTAAAAATATGAAAAAGAGGATTGATTTTACTGAGACAATTCTTCGAGACGCACATCAAAGTCTAATGGCAACTCGAATGAAATATTCGGACTTTGAAGATGCTCTTGAACTTATAGATAAGGCTGGATTTTACTCAGTTGAATGTTGGGGCGGGGCAACTTTTGACTCCTGCATTAGATTTTTAAACGAAGATCCATGGGATAGAATTAGAAAGATAAAATCAAAATTAAAAAACACTAAGACACAGATGCTTCTAAGAGGTCAAAACCTTTTGGGATATAAAAATTATCCTGACGATGTAGTTGAAAAATTTATAGAATTATCAGTAAAAAACGGAGTGGATATTATAAGAATATTTGACGCTCTAAATGATGTGAGAAATCTTGAAACTTCAATTTCTGCCACAAAAAAATATGGAGCAGAGGCTCAAGTTGCAATTTGTTATACAATTTCTGATGTTCACACAGTTGAATATTTTACAAAACTTGCAAAAGATATAGAAGAGATGGGCGCAGATTCCATTGCAATTAAGGACATGGCTGGAATTTTAAGACCATACGAAGCTTATGATCTAGTTAGAAATATTAGAAAAGAGACAGATATTCCACTTCAAATTCACTCACACACAACTACAGGACTTGGCACAACTACACTTGTAAAGGCAATTGAAGCTGGAGTTGATGTTGTGGATACAGCAATTTCTCCATTTGCTGGAGGAACATCTCATCCACCTACAGAAACTATTCACATGATAGTTGAGGAAAAGGGATATTATTCACCTCTAAATATAGAAGTTTTAGAAGAGCTTGCTGATTTCTTTGGAAAAGTCAAAGAAAAGTATATAGAAGATGGAACTCTTCCAGTTAGAATGCTTACTGAAGATCCAAAGGGACTAATTTATCAAGTTCCTGGCGGTATGCTATCTAATTTATATAATCAGCTCACTAGTCTAAAACAGATTGACAAATTCAATCAAGTTTTAGCGGAAGTACCTAGAGTTAGAAAAGATTTGGGCTATCCACCTCTTGTAACTCCAATGAGCCAAATGGTTGGTACTCAATCTGCATTTAATGTAATTATGGGACAAAGATACAAAATGGTTCCAAATGAAATAAAGGATTATCTCCGTGGAAACTATGGAAAGAGTCCTATTGATATAGATGAAACTTTTAGAAAATCAATAATAGGCGAAGATCAAGTTATAACAGATAGACCAGCAAATCACCTTGAGCCTAAACTTGATTTTTATAAAAATGAAGCAAAGAACCTTGCCAAAAGCGAGGAAGACGTGCTAACTTACGCAATGTTTCCTGAAGTTGCCAAGACATTTTTGGCAAATAAATATGGAGCATAAAAATTTCTTTTAAAATTAGGAGGAGAAACATGAAAAAGAAATATTTTGGGCTGGAGATGCCAATGCTTATTGTGGTAGCACTTGTAGTGATATTTGCCACTGGCATGGGAATACTGTCAAAAGACCTTGCAGGCGGATTTGCACTTATGCTAACTATTGGAATTATATTCTATGAAATTGGCGAAAGAGTCCCAATTTGGAACACCTATATTGGTGGAGGAATACTACTTGCATTTTTAGGAACTGCAACTCTTGTGTATCTAAATGTCATACCAGAAGAGTATGTAGAGCTAATGGACAATGTAACTAGCGATCCGATGAACTTCTTAAATGTATTTATCATAATGCTAATTACAGGCTCAATTTTAGGATTAAATAGAGATTTAATGTTAAAATCTTTTGCTGGATATTTGCCAACAATTTTAGGTGGAGTTCTTGGAGCAGCAATCCTTGGAATTTTAGGTGGATTTATATTTGGAGTTAGCCCTTCAAACACTGTATTACAATACGTTCTTCCAATAATGGGTGGAGGAAACGGAGCAGGTGCAGTGCCACTAAGCCAAATTTATGAGAGAGTAACTGGAGATGCAGCCTCAAATTATTACGGCTTTGCAATTTCAATTCTTACAATAGCTAATATATTTGCAATAATCACTGGCGCAATTTTAAATAAAATTGGAGAATCAAAGACAAATTTAACTGGAGATAAATACACTCTTTTAAGAAATTCAGAAGATATTATTGCAAAAGAAGATGAGGCAGATACTGTTAAACTTGCGCTGATAGATTACTGTGGAGCAATTTTACTTGCATTTGCTTTTTACGAGTTGGGTAAAATTTTCTCAGATTTAGTTTGGGATAAGATTGTTCCAAGTGTTCCAATTCACACATTTGCTTGGATGATTTTATTTGTTGCAATTGCAAATGGAACAGGAATAGTGCCAGCGTCTCTTAGAAAAGCAGCTAAAGATGTTCAAAAGTTTTTCACAAAAAATATGATTTTAGTAATAATGGTTGGCGTTGGTGCTGACACATCTTTAGAAAAATTATTTGCAGCAATCACACCAGGAAATGTAGTAATGGCATTTTTAATTGTAATAGGAGCTATCTTCGGTTCAGCAATTGTTGGAAGACTTGTTGGATTCTATCCAATTGATGCTGCAATAACAGCAGGACTTTGTATGGCAAACAGAGGAGGTTCTGGAGACCTTGCAGTTCTAGGTGCATCAGACAGAATGGGACTTATCTCTTATGCACAATTATCATCAAGACTAGGCGGAGGTATTGTATTAGTAATCGGATCTATATTGTTTGGATTACTCATGTAAAGGAGGCAAAAATTGCAAATTAAAAAAGAAGCTATTGCCGGAACTTTAGAGTCAAATGACATTTATATCACTCTAAGCGAAGGCGAAGGAATTAATGTCGAATTAGAAAGCAGCGTAAAAAAACAATTTGGAAAACAAATTGAAAAAGTAATTAGAGATACCTTAGAGGAATATGACATAAAGAACGCAAATGTAAAAGCAGTCGATAAAGGAGCCCTTGACTATGTAATAATGGCAAGAGTTAAAACTGCAATTGCAAGAGCTTGCGAGACTGATGAAATGAGGTGGATCTAATGAAAGAAAGACTTAGAAGAACCATGATGTTTCTTCCAGGAAATAATCCAGGAATGCTTACAGATGCTCACATCTATAAACCTGATTCAATAATGATTGACCTCGAAGATGCAGTTTCAATAAATCAAAAAGATTCAGCTAGAATGCTTGTATATCACGCACTAAAGACTATAGACTATGGAAATGTTGAAACAGTTGTTAGAATTAATTCGCTAGACAGCGGACTTGGCGAAAAAGATATTGAGGCAGTAGTTCGCGGCGGAGTTGATGTAATTAGACTTCCAAAGACAGATTCTGCTAAAGACATAAAAGACGTAGACGAAATAATAACAAGAGTTGAAAAAGAAATTGGCCGCGAAGGCGAAACTCTTATGATGGCTGCAATTGAAAGTGCAACTGGAGTAATAAATGCAGTTGAAATTGCAAAGGCATCTCCAAGAATGATGGGAATAGCACTTGGAGCAGAGGACTATGTTACAAACCTAAAGACAACAAGATCATCACATGGAATGGAACTTTTCCTAGCTAGAAGCCAAATAGTTTTGGCAGCAAGAAGTGCTGGCATTGCTTGCTTTGACACGGTCAACTCTAACTTAGACGATATGGAGCAGTTTAAAGAAGAAGTTAAGTTTATAAAAGAGCTTGGATTTGACGGAAAATCTGTAATTCACCCTAAACAAATTGCAGCAGTTAACGAGATCTATACACCATCAGAAAAAGACATCAAAAAGTCACTTAGAATAATTGCTGGAGCAAAAGAGGCTGAAAGAAAGGGATCTGGAGTAATATCTGTTGACGGCAAAATGGTAGATAAGCCAATAATTGAGAGAGCACAAAGAGTGCTTGACCTTGCAGTTGCATCAGGAGTTTTGAAGGAGGAAGATATTGATGAATTATAATACAAATTCAGTTGGTAGAAAAATACCTGAAAGTCTTCCAGGTATTGGCGAATTAGTTCCATTTAAGGGAGAAGGCAAATACCTAAGAAAAGAACAAAAGACTGGAGCAAAAATAAGATATGGCCAAAGAGATGAGAAGAAACTTTTATCATCTATTAAAGAAGCAATTGAAAAATCTGGCTTAAAAGATGGCATGACAGTTTCTTTTCACCACCACATGAGAAACGGAGATTATGTATTAAATAAAGTTTTTGATGTAATTCACGAAATGGGAATTAAAGATCTTACTTTAGCACCATCATCACTTTCACCTTGCCATGACTACATAATTCCATATATTAAAGATGGCACAATAACTGGAATTCAGTCCTCAGGACTTCGTGGTAAGCTCGGCGAAGAAATATCTAAAGGCACACTTAAAACACCTGCAATAATTAGAAGTCACGGTGGACGCGCTAGAGCAATTGAAGATGGCGAGCTTAAAATTGACGTTGCATTTTTGGCAGCTCCTTCTTGCGACGAGTTTGGAAACATCAATGGATACACAGGAGACTCCGCTTGTGGATCTCTTGGATATGGAATAGTGGATGCGCATTATGCAAATTGCGTAATAGCAATAACTGATAATCTAGTACCTTTTCCAAATCTACCAGCATCAATTGGCATGAAATATGTAGATTATATAGTTAAAGTAGACCAAATTGGAGATCCTACAGGAATAGTTTCAGGTTCAATTAGATTTAACGACAATCCTCGCGACCTATTAATCGCACAAAATGCAGTTAAAGCGATAATGGCATCAGGACTATATAAAGATGGATTTACTTTCCAAACAGGAGCAGCAGGTTCAACACTTGCAGTTGCTAGACTCTTACTTGAAAAAATGAAAGAAGATGGAGTAAGAGCATCACTTGCTCTTGGCGGAATTACTGGTTACATGGTAAAGATGCTAGAACAAGGGTATGTAGATGGACTTATGGATACACAAAGTTTTGACCTCGATGCAGTTAGATCAATTAGAGAAAATGAAAAACATTTTGAAATAAATGCATCAGATTATGCAAATCCAAATAATCCAACTCCTGCAGTCAACACATTGGACTTTGTTTTACTCGGAGCACTTGAAGTTGACACAGATTTTAACGTAAATGTAATGACAAGATCAGATGGAGTAATAAACCAAGCTGTCGGTGGTCACCAAGACACAGCACCGGGCGCAAAGATGAGTTTAATACTTGCACCACTTGTTAGAAGTAGAAATCCAATTGTACTTGATAAAGTTACAACAGTTTGTACACCTGGAGAAGCAGTCGACGTAATCTGTACAGACTACGGCATTTCAGTAAATCCAAAGAGAAAAGACTTGATTGAAAAATTTGAACAAGCAGGACTAGAACTTGTGGACATCAAAGATTTACAAAAGAAAGCAGAAGAACTCACAGGAAAGCCTGAAGAAATTGAGTTCACTGAAGATGTAGTTGCAGTGCTTGAATATAGAGACGGAACAATAATTGATGTAATAAGAAAAGAAGCATAGAGGAAGTTCTTAGAGATATTTCCTTAAAATTATCGGCATGAAGAGTTAATCTTTGTGCCGATTTTTTATGCTCTTTTATTTTTTTTGAATGCAGATAGATATTGACAGAAAACCTATATGATATGCACATCAAATTCATATGAGTAATTTATTATATAGACATAAGGGAGGGATCTCATGATAAAGATAAATAATTTAAAAGTAAAATACAAAGACAAGTTGGCCTTGGATATTAAAGATGAACTAATCTTTGAAAATTCAAAGAAGATTGGAATTATTGGCTCAAATGGTGCGGGCAAATCCACACTTATAAAAGCTATTTTGGGAATTATTTCTTATGAAGGAAGTATTATAAGCGATATAGAAAAAGAAAAAATTGCTGTACACATGCAGTTTAATTCGTATTCTCAAGTTGTAAAAACTAGAGATGTCATTCAAATGGTCATAAATAACAAAATAGAGAATGACGAAAACTTGATGAACTTGATTAAATTTTTTGATTTTGAAAAACTTTTAAACAAAAGCTATAAACAGTTATCAGGTGGAGAAAAGCAAAAGCTGACTTTGATTTTAGTTATGTGGCAAAATTCTCCCGTTACAATTTTTGATGAGGTTACGACAGGACTTGACTTTGTAACTCGCCAAATGCTCATGGAAAAATTGGTGGATTACTACAAAGATAAACCGACTACCTTGCTGTTAGTGAGTCACTATTACGAGGAACTAGAAAATATTTGTGACAAGCTTTTGTATTTAGACAATGGAAGAGTTTTATTCTATGGAGAGAAAAAAGAATTATTTAATAAATACTGTGCAAAATCAGTCGTGGTGACCGAAAAAAATATTATAACTGAAAAGTTAATTGATGTAGACAATAGACTTAAAGCAATGGATGGCAAGATAGCTGTGGGTTTTGAAGATGTAGATGAAGAAAAGAATTTGGTGAGTAAATTAGTAGAAAACAATCAAAATTTTGAGAGGCTAAATAATTCTATAGAACTCACAGTTTTAAATGCAATTGATAAGAAAGGGATAAAAAATGAATAAATATATCTTAAAATTTGAATTTAAATCTTTAATTAACAATTATGCAGTTTTGTTTTTTGGACTCATCTTTCCC
>JASBZH010000033.1 GCA_029983555.1 Peptoniphilus sp.
GAAAAGAAAATGTAGTTTTTTTAAACTACAACATTATTATACGAGGAGGATTTATTTGAATACTAATTCAGGTTTTTTAGAAAAAACTTTTAAGTTAAGCGAAAGGAAGACCGACGCCAAGACAGAATTTATGGCAGGACTTACAACTTTTATGACTATGTCATACATTTTGGCTGTAAATCCAGGACTACTTGCTGAAGCAGGTATGGACCAAGGTGGAGTTTTCACTGGAACGATAATTGCATCTATTATTGCAATGTTAATAATGGGATTTGTTGCAAATCTTCCATTTGGACTTTCTGCAGGAATGGGACTTAACGCGTTCTTTACTTATACCGTAGTTCTAACTATGGGCTATGAGTGGTCTTATGCGCTTACCGCTGTATTTTTAGAAGGAATTATTTTTATTATTTTAAGCTTTTTTAAAGTTAGGGAAACTATATTTTTTGCAATCCCACAATCACTTAAAAATGCGGTATCAGTTGGTATCGGTCTATTTATAACTTTAATTGGACTTACTTCATCAGGTCTTATTGTTGCAAATGATGCTACTTTTTTGGCCCTTGGAAATTTGATTTCAAGACCAGCTGCAGTTGCAATATTTAGTTTATTTGTAATGGCAATTTTAACTGCTAAGAATGTAAAGGGTGCTCTTTTATATGGAATTATTTTTGGAACAGTTTTGGCTTTAATTCTTGGAGTTACAACTTTTCCTGAAAGTGGCACAATCTTTTCAATGCCACCATCTATGAAAGAAGTTGCTTTTAAACTTCACTGGAATAATATTTTTACACTCGATATGTTTTCTGTAATGTTTACATTTTTATTTGTAGATTTGTTTGACACTGTTGGAACTATTACTGGTGTTGCTACTAAGGCAGATTTAATTGAAGAAGATGGAAACTTACCAGGAATTGGACGCGCTCTACTTGCTGATGCTATAGGTACAGTTTCAGGGGCACTACTTGGAACTAGTACTGTTACAACTTTTGTTGAAAGTGCTTCTGGAGTAGCTGAAGGTGGAAGAACAGGACTTACTGCACTTTCTTGTGCATTCTTCTTCTTTATTTCATTATTCTTATTTCCACTATTTTCAATAATACCAGCACAAGCAACATCAGCAGCGCTAATTATGGTTGGACTCTTTATGATAAGTCCTATTCAAAATATTAAGCTAGATGATTTTACTGAATCTGTTCCAGCATTTTTAACTATAGTTACAATGCCTTTTGCTTATTCAATTGCCGAAGGTATTTCTGTTGGAATGATTTCTTATGTGGTTTTAAAAGTTGCAACAGGAAAACACAAAGAAGTTTCTGCAGTTATGTATATACTTGCAATAATATTTGCTCTTAGATATTTAAAACCATTATTCGGACTTTAATTATATTTAGAATAAAAATAAGATAAGTATGATGGAATTACTACTTGGTAAAGTGTGTATTGTGTCATACTTTTTTTATATTTATAAACTCGAATTTTAGTAAATAGTCTTCTTTCTAGGCATCCAAAGCGAGCGAAATGAGTCGCATTTACAGTATAAGACCTACAACGAAATCAAAGATTTCTGGTAGGTAATTAAATAATCTATTAGCATAGGAGAGAAATCCCCACATCGTCATCCTGAGCGAAAGAAAATTCAAAAGAATTTTCTGAAGTCGCACTTACAGTATAAGACCTACGACGAAATTAAAGATTTCTGGTAGGTAATTAAATGATCTATTAGCATAGGAGAGAAATCCCCCACATCGTCATCCTGAGCGGAAGAAAATTCGAAAGAATTTTCTGAAGTCGCACTTACAGTATAAGACCTACAACGAAATTAAAGATTTCTGTTAGGTCATTAAAGGATCTATTAGCGTAGGAGAGAAATCCCCCACATCGTCATCCTGAGCGAAAGAAAATTCAAAAGAATTTTCTGAAGTCGAAGGATCTAGAAGTTAAGTGGAAAAAGTCTAATTAAAAAATAAAAGAAATCGAATCTCATTACAAAAATAGGAAAACTCATACTTTCGCAAATCTAAAATCGTAAGCCCGCTTGCGCTAGGGCGGTACGATTTTTGAACGATTTGCTTCAAGTTTAGTTTTCTACTATTTTTTCCATAGGATTCTCTTTCTTTAAGCTTTTATATATTTTATTTTTGCTAAAATATATATTTATGTAAAAGGTCTCCCACATCGGAGTCCAAAGCAAGAGAAGTGTGTCGCATTTACAGTATAAGACCTACGACGAAATCAAAGATTTCTGTTAAGTCATTAAAGGATCTAGAAGTTCAGGAGAAAAAGTGTTATTTATAATAAAAAATAAAAGAAATCGAATCTCATTCTAAAATAAAATTCTTTTTCTTTAAGTTTTAACATAAAATATAATCGAAAAAGTATGATAAGAGGACCGCTCGCGGCCGCTTGGCTAAGTGACGTCCTCTCATCATACTTTTTTGTATAAAATTCATAAGCAAATTATTAATTAGTAATTTTTAAAGTTTTAACACAGACTGTAAATATTATAAAATATATACAGTCTGTCTCTTTTTTATGATATTTTATCGTGACAGCTATAAATAATTTTTAAATGCACTTATAAAAATACTTACAAATTATAAATTATTTTTATTACTAACTCATTACAAAATAACTGCCAGGACTCTATTTAATTGATTGAAGTATGCCTATAGAGTATAATATTATTATTAATAAAAGCTTTAGAATAGATAGATTTAAAGCACTTTTAGAACTTTGAATATAACGAGGAGGTATTTTTTTGAAAAAGTTCGCGGGCTTTTTGGCCTTTTTTTTAATATTAATTGCGGGAGTGTGGGCTGCTGAAGATATTCAAGTGGTTCTAGAACAACCTGCGCTATCATCTGTTGAGACTGGAAAAGATTTGAAATATAATTTACTTGTTAATCTTCCAGAAAATTATAAAGATAAGTTTTCTTCTTTTTCAGTAACTGTACTTATGGACAAAAATTTAAGTGTTAAAAGCACTAAATTAATTTCTCAAGAGGAAGTAAGTGGAAAAGTTGGCGTTAGAACTACTTCTATTACTGGCAAGGAACAAAATATTGTAACTTTAAATGTCAATGATTTGAGCGAAGTTAAAGATAGAAATATGAATTTAGAGATCAATACAAAGGTAAAGAAAGATGTAAGTTCTGGAAATAATTTGAAAAATTCTTTTGTACTCTCTTATGTCGACAAAAAAGGAAATTCTGCCTCCGATCAAAAAAATTTAGAGTCATCTACAAAAACTCAAAATGGGAAGTTAAAGATTAAGGACGTATACACAAATTCTAAATTAATTACTGGAACTGCGGAAAAAAATGCAAAGATAAAACTTGAAGTTGATTCCAAATTATTTAAGGAAGTAGACGCCGATAGTGATGGCAATTTCAAAATTGAAGTCAATGATTTAAAGGAAGGGTCTGTACTTCATTTTACGTCAAAGACAAAAGATACTAGCGCAACTCTTGACTACGTTGTAAAGCCAAAGGAAGATTCTTACAAGTCAGACAATCTTGTAAATGAAAAGAGCGAGAGCGACGAAGATTTGTATAAGACTATTAAATCTCTATATAAGCTAAGCGACTTAGTTGATTTTGCTAAGGGAGTTCCAACAGTTAGGTCTTCTGTACAGGAAGAGAAAAGGCTTAAGGCTGCAATTGCTTCTAGTGAATATATAATAGTAAAAGACGAAGTAAGTTCTGATGAGATTAAAAATGCTACTAAAGAGATAACTGAGGCAATCGATAAGGTTAGACTTCCTTACATGTCTGGAGTTTCTGAAGATAAATTTATGCCCGATAAAAACATGACTAGGGCACAAGCTGCTTCAGTTTTAAAAAGAATTATTGCGCCAGGCAAAACAGTCAGTGATTTTTCTTCTTTTCCTGACATAAAATCTGATGCGTGGTATAATGATGACATTGTGTTTATTGAAAAAGAGGGTTTGATTTCTGGATTTGAAGATGGAACATTTAAACCAAATAAGTCTATGACAAGAGCGCAATTTGCAGCACTAATTGCAAATTATCTAAAACTTGAAGATAATGGAAATGGAATTAGCTTCTCAGATGTTAACGAAAATCACTGGGCTAAAAAATCTATAGATATGCTTTCAAGTCGTGGAATTATGAATGGCACAGGAGATGACAAGTTTAATCCAGATAAAAAGATCACAAGGGCAGAGGCTGCCACAACTTTTAATAAAATATTAAACAGAAATATTAATAAGTCTTTTATTGACAAGTACAGTGAAAATCCTTTTAAAGATTTGAACAAAAAACACTGGGCTTATTATCAAATTATAGAAATTACAGCAAATTAGAAAGGATGTTAAAATGTCAAAAGTTAGAGTAAGATTTGCACCAAGTCCAACAGGATATCTACACATTGGAGGACTTAGAACAGCACTTTACAATTATCTTTATGCAAAAAAGCATGGTGGAGATGCAATTTTAAGAATTGAGGATACTGACAGAACTCGCTATGTTGAAGGTGCTATTGAAAATTTAATTGAATCTTTAAAGTGGGCAGGCATTGAGCACGACGAAGGTGTTTGCATTGAAAATGGAGAAGTTTCTCAAAAAGGAGACAAGGGTCCATATATTCAATCTGAAAGACTAGAAATCTATCAAAAGTACGTAGATGAATTAATTGAAAAGGGCCACGCATACTACTGCTTCTGTTCAAAAGAAAGACTCGACAACCTAAGAGAAGAACAAAGAATTAAGGGAAAAGTTCCAAAATACGACGGACTTTGTAGAGGAATTCCGATTGAAGAAGCAAAGAAGAGAGTTGAAGCAGGCGAAGAGTATGTCGTTCGTCTAAAACTTCCTAAAGACAAGGACATAACTTTTAACGATTTAGTTCGTGGAAAAGTTACAATAAATACTGACGAAATGGACGACCAAGTTTTGATGAAATCAGATGGATTTCCAACTTATCACTTGGCAGTAGTTGTGGACGATCATTTAATGGGAATTACTCATGTCGTTAGAGGTGAAGAGTGGCTTCCATCAACTCCAAAACACGTTTATTTATATGAATGTTTCGGATGGGACGCTCCAACTTTTGTTCACCTTCCAACAGTATTAAATAAAGACAGAAAGAAACTTTCTAAGAGACAAGGTGACGTTTCTGTTGAAGATTTTAAAAAGAGAGGATATCTTCCAGAAGGAATTGTAAACTACCTTGCATTAGTCGGTTGGTCTCCAGAAGATGGAAACGAAATTTTATCAATGGATGAGTTAAAAGAAAAATTTGACTTTGATAGAGTTGGCAAAAGCGGCGGAATTTTCGACACAGATAAACTTAATTGGGTTAACTCTCACTACATCAAGTCTTATGATTTAGATAAACTTTCTAAACTTTCCATTCCATTTGTTGTGGATTCAGGACTTATGACAGAAGAAGAAATAAATAAAAACTTCGAATGGTATAAAGTTTTGATCGACACAGTTAGAGAGGGAATCGACAAACTTGAAGACATACCAGAACACATTGGATTTATCTTTGGCGACATCGAAATAACAGAAGAAGATGCAAAAAAAGAACTAGCACAAGAACACGTGCCAGCACTTTTAGATTCTTTTGTAAAAATCGTAAAATCTCACGACGAAATTGACATGGATGTTGCAAAAGGTCTTATGAAAGAAGTTCAAAAAGATTCTGGTGTAAAGGGCAAAAAACTTTATATGCCAGTTAGAGCTGCAATTTCAGGAAATGTTCACGGACCAGAAATGCAAAATATAATTTATCTACTTGGCAAGGATAAATTAGTTGAAAGAGCAGAAAAAATTAAAAACAGTCTATAATTAACTTACTCCAAGTTTTTAGATTTGGCTGACAAAGATAATCTATTTTTGTCTAAAATCATCTCTTAAACTTGGAGTTTTTATATACTTATTATTAAAACAAAGTTGTCTATGATATAATTTAATTAATATGATTAATAACGAGGTGTAACGTGAAAAAAACTATTAGAGATTATGATTTTAATGGCAAGACTGCCTTAGTTAGAGTAGATTTTAATGTACCTGTAAAAGATGGAGTTGTTACAGGTGATGACAGAATTGTAAAGGCACTTCCGACAATAAATTATTTATTGGATAATGGTGCAAAAGTAGTTCTTATGAGTCACTTGGGACGTCCAAAGGGCAAATACAATAAAGACATGTCACTTGAAGTTGTTGCAAAGAAAACTTCTGAACTTCTTGGAAAAGATGTAAAATTTATTCCATCAAAAGAAGTTGTTGATGATGATGTAATAAAAGAAGTTAAAAGCTTAAAAGAAGGAGAGGTTGCTCTTCTTGAAAATTTAAGGTTTAATCCTGGAGAAGAAAAAAATGACGATGACTTTGCAAAGAAACTCTCAAGTCTTGGAGATATTTTTGTAAATGATGCTTTTGGAACTGCTCACAGAGCTCACGCTTCCAATGTTGGAGTTGCAAAATTTTTGCCATCAGCTGCAGGACTTTTAATTGAAAAGGAAATAAAATATTTTGACGAAGCTTTAGAAAATCCAAAGAGACCTTTTGTTGCAATTTTAGGTGGATCAAAGGTTTCTGACAAGATTGGCGTAATTGAAAATCTTTTAGATAAAGTTGATTCTTTAGTAATTGTTGGTGCAATGGCAAATACATTTTTAAAATCTAAGGGGCTTGAAGTTGGAAAGTCACTAGTTGAAGATGACAAGCTTGACCTTGCGAGAAGTATAATGGTAAGTGCAATAGATAAATCTGTAGAATTAATTTTGCCAGAAGATGTAGTTGTTGCAAAGAAAATTGTAGAAGGAGCAGATTCAAGAACTGTTGAGCTTGATGATGTAGATGAAGATGAGATGATTTTAGATATAGGACCGCAAACTGTTGAAAAAATTAAAGATGTGCTTAAAGGTGCAAATACTGTAATTTTAAACGGCCCTTGTGGAGTTTTTGAAATTGAAGAATTTTCTTGCGGAACAATGGAACTTGCAAAGGCTCTTGCAGAAATCGATGCGACAGTAATAGTTGGTGGAGGAGACTCTGTGTCTGCTGTTGAAAAGGCAGGAGTTGCCGAAAAACTTACTCACATCTCAACTGGCGGTGGAGCAAGTCTTGAAATGCTTGAAGGAAAAATTCTTCCAGGCATTGATGCAATAGAAGAGGGAGAAAATGCGTAAAAAATATATTTGTGGAAACTGGAAAATGAATAAGACGCCTGATGAGGCTCTAGTTTTTGCAAGGGAAATTAATGAAAAAAATTTAGATGATGTGGACATTTTAATTGCTGCACCTTTTGTCGATTTAGACATTTTAAAGAAAAATTTAAACAAAAATATTAAAGTTGCTGCACAAAATGTTTCTGAATATAGTGACGGAGCATACACTGGAGAAATTTCTACAACTATGTTAAAGAGTATGGAAATTAGTGATGTAATAATTGGTCATTCTGAAAGACGAGAAATTTATCTTGAAGATGATACTACTATAAATAATAAAGTCATACATGCAATAGGAGAAGGTCTTGATGTGATTCTTTGTGTGGGAGAATCTTTAAAAACTCGAGAAAATGAAGAGCACTTTTTTCATGTAAAAAATCAAATACTTGAAGGCTTAAGTAATGTAGAAGATATTGACAAAGTTACAATTGCATACGAACCTATTTGGGCAATTGGAACGGGCAACACTTGTAGTCCAGAAGATGCAGAAAAAATGTGCGAGAACATAAGAAACACAATTCGCGAAAGATATAAAGATGCAGCAGATAAAATTAGAATACTATATGGCGGATCAGTAAAGCCTGATAACGCTGCAGAAATTCTTTCAAAGGATGACATCGATGGAGTTTTAGTCGGTGGAGCAAGTTTAAAAGTAGATGATTTTGTAAAAATTATAAATTACAAGGAGAACTTATGAGACCTGTAATGTTAATTATTTTGGATGGTCTTGGAATATACAAAGACTACCCAGGCAACGCAGTAAAAATAGCTCATACTCCAACTTTAGATAGACTTTTTGAAAGTACACCACATACAGAATTAATGGCGAGTGGTGAATTTGTAGGACTTCCAGATGGTCAAATGGGAAACTCTGAAGTTGGACACTTAAATATTGGAGCTGGAAGAGTTGTATTTCAAAATTTGACTAGAATTACTGCGGCTATTAAAGCTGGAGAATTCGACAAAAATAAAAAGTTTCAAGATGCAATAGAAAATGTAAAAGTAAATAATTCAAGTATGCATTTAATTGGTCTTGTGTCAAAGGGTGGAGTCCATTCACACATGGAGCATTTAAAAGCTCTTATAAAACTAATGAAAAAGAATAATGTAAGTAGAGTTTACATTCATGCAATAACCGATGGACGTGACGTTTCACCATATGCTTCAAAGGATGACATAAGTGAACTTGAAGAATTTATTAATGAGGTTGGAGCAGGTGAGATTGCCACTATTTCAGGAAGATATTATGCAATGGATAGAGACAACCGCTGGGAAAGAACTGAAAAATACTACAATGATATAATTTCTGATGTAGATTATACTGATAAAAGTGTAGAAGATTATATAAAAAAATCTTATGATGAAGGCATAACTGATGAATTTTTAGAACCGGCGAAGTTTATTAAAGGCTCCGAGATAAAAGAAAATGATTCAGTCATTCTATTTAACTTTAGACCAGATAGAGTAAGGCAGATTACAAGAGCCTTAGTCGACGATGACTTTAGTGGATTTGATAGAGAAAAAATAGATAGACTTAAAGTCATTACTATGACAGAGTATGATTCTACTATAAAAAATGTAGAAATAGCATTTGAAGATGAAATTCCTAGTAAAACTTTGGGGGAAGTCTTGGAAGACAATTCTATAAATCAACTTAGAATTGCTGAGACAGAAAAATACGCCCACGTCACATTTTTCTTTAATGGCGGCCGAGAAGTTCCATTTGAAGGAGAGGACAGAATTTTAGTTCCATCTCCGAAAGTAGCAACTTATGATTTAAAGCCAGAGATGAGTGCTAAAGAAGTATCTCAAAAAGTAATAGAGCAAATTAAGGACGATAAATATGGATGCATCATCTTAAACTTTGCAAATCCAGATATGGTCGGTCACACTGGGGATATTGATGCAGCAGTAAAAGCAGTTGAGACTGTCGATGAAGAGCTTGGAAAAATTTTAGAAGAGCTTGAAAAGGTAGGTGGGGTTGCTCTTATTACAGCAGACCACGGAAACTGCGAGTATATGTTAGATGAAAATGGTAACAAAGTTACAAGCCACAGCACAAATCCAGTACCTTTATTTTTAGTGGGAATGGATGCTGGACTTAGAAGCGGCGGAGCACTTTGCGATCTTGCGCCCACAATTTTAGATATTTTAAATATAGATAAGCCTAAAGAGATGACAGGAGAGACATTAATTTCAAGGAGGACAAAATGAGTTTAATTGATTACGTATATGCGAGAGAAGTTCTAGATTCTAGAGGAAATCCAACAGTTGAAGTAGAAATTGGAACACAAAATGGCGGATTTGGAAGAGCAATTGTTCCAAGTGGCGCTTCAACTGGAATTCATGAGGCATGTGAACTTCGCGATGGCGAAAAAAGATACGGCGGCAAAGGTGTAGAAAAAGCTGTCGAAAATGTAAATCAAAAAATTGCAGTAGAACTTGTAGCTTATGACTGCTTTGATCAAGTTGGAATAGATGAAATGTTAATTGCACTTGACGGATCCGAAAATAAAACTGAACTTGGAGCAAATGCGATTCTAGGAGTTTCAATTGCCGTTGCAAGAGCTGCAGCAAATGAACTTGGACTTCCACTTTATCAATACATTGGAGGTGTCAATGCAAAGACTCTTCCAGTTCCAATGATGAATATTATTAATGGTGGAGAACACGCAGATAACAACGTCGATATACAAGAGTTTATGATAATGCCCGTTGGAGCAGAAAGCTTTAAAGAGGCACTTAGAATGGGCGCAGAAGTTTATCACGCTCTAAAAAAAGTTCTAAAAGATAAGGGGCTTTCAACTGGAGTTGGCGACGAAGGTGGATTTGCACCAAATCTTGAATCAAACAAAAAAGCCTTTGACTGCATAATAGAAGCAATTGAAAAGGCAGGATTTAAACCTGGAGAAGATGTAATCCTTGCAATTGACGCGGCAGCTTCAGAATTTTATGACAAAGATAAAAATAAATATGTCTTAGCTGGCGAAGGAAAAGAAATGACATCTGAAGAACTTTCTAAATTTTATGAAGAACTAATAGATGAATATCCAATTTATTCAATAGAAGATGGACTTCACGAAGACGATTGGGAAGGATGGAAACATTTAAAAGAATTAATTGGAGACAGAGTTCAATTAGTTGGAGATGACCTATTTGTTACAAATACAAAGAGACTTCAAAAGGGAATCGACGAAGAAGCTGCAAATTCAATTTTGATCAAGTTAAATCAAATTGGAACAATAACAGAAACTCTAGATGCAATTGAACTTGCAAAAAGACACAATATAACTTCTATAATTTCTCACAGATCTGGAGAAAGCGAAGATTCAACTATAGCAGATTTTGCAGTCGCAACAAACGCTGGATTTATCAAGACTGGAGCGCCAGCAAGAAGTGAAAGAATTGCAAAATATAACGAACTTCTTAGAATAGAAGATGAGATGGATGGTCTTTCTAATTATCCAGGAATGGGCGCATTCTTTAATTTAAAATAATGAGAATTTACTTTATAAGACATGGCGAGGCGGAAGTTTTTGCAGAAAGTGACTTCAAAAGAGAACTTACGGCAGCTGGAAGAATAAAACTTCACAAAACTTTTTCTGCTTTTGCCAAAAGCATTTCAAATCTAGAAAACTATAAGCTTTATTCATCGCCCCTAGTTAGGGCTCAGCAAACTGCAGAAATTTTGGCACATTATTTAGAAAAGGATGTTGAAACAAAACAGTATCTTGCGGGAGCACATTTAAGTGAAATTTTAGAAAACTTAGATGAAGATGAAAATTATATCTTTATAAGTCACGAACCGTTCATATCAATGTGGATTAAAGAATTAACTGGCGAGAATTTAATAGTTTCAAGAGGCAGTATAAACTTAGTTGAACTTGATTTAAAAAAGAGAAAAGGAAGACTTTTTAAAAACCTAACAAATTAAAATAACTACCAGGTTTTAATTAAAGGAGAAAATATGAACAAAAAATTAATAACAGTTGCACTTGCAGCATCACTTTCAATTGCCTTAGTTGGTTGTGCATCATCAAATGACAAAAAAGTTAACCAAAATGCAGAAAATAAAACAAAAACAGAGATAGAGACTAATAACAAAGAAACTTCAAATGAAGAAGCATCTGGAATTAATGAGCTTAATGATGGAGTTTATACAGGGAAGTCTTCAGAAGATGATTATGGCGCAACCATTCTAGTAACAGTTACTTTAGCTGATGGAAAAATATCCGATACAGAAGTTAAAAACTTAAATGCAGACGGATCAGAAAAAGATGAAACGTATGGCGAAGAAGCAGGAGATGAGGGACACAAAATTGCTCAAGACACATTAAAAGCTTCTCAAGAATATGGAAAAGAACTTAAAGAAAAGGGTTCTGTTGAAGAAGTAGAAGCAATTACTGGAGCAACACAAAGTTACAATCAATTTGTAGAAGCGGCAAATAGCGCCCTAAATCAAGCAAAACGAGACTAAATTTAATAATAAGTATTTAAAAATTTTATAAATATTTAAAAGTTAAAGAGCGACCTCATTAGTAGAGATCGCTCTTTAATTAATGACTTTAGTCAGTTGAGTTCGCTTGCGAACGAAACATTAAACTACCTGCAATGCTGATAGGCATTTTTAGATTATACCAAAAAATCACCAAGTATTATAATAGAATTGTTCAGACCTAATAAATAAGAGGTGATTTTATGGCTAATAAAACTAATTCATTATCTCACACAAAATGGATGTGCAAATATCATGTATTTTTAACATCAAAGTATAGACAAAAAGTGATATTTCATCAATACAGAGAAAGTCTCATAGAAATATTTAGGTTACTATGTAAATATAAAGGTGTAGAAATAATAGAAGGACATATGATACCAGACCATGTGCATATACTGATGAGTATACCACCAAAAATATCTGTATCAAGTTTCATGGGATATTTAAAAGGTAAAAGCACATTAATGATGTTTGATGGTCACGCAAATTTAAAATATAAATTTGGGAATCGTCACTTTTGGGCAGAAGGATACTATGTGAGTACAGTGGGGTTAAATGAAAAGACAATAGCAAAACATATAAGAGAGAAGAACAACATGACATTGCACTAGATAAATTGAATGTAAAAGAGTATAAAGATAATTCAGAAATTAAAATGTAAATAGAAGCCCTTTGAGGGCTAGGCTAAAGTGGCAAAAACAGTTAGCTTTAAACAGAGTGAAAACCAGAGCCTTGAGACTCTGGTTGGTATCACTTGGACTTATAGCCCTTTAACAAACGACACGTTTGATAGGTAATCATGATTTAGTATAGATTTATACCTGTTGATTATTAGATATTTTTATTTGACTTTATACATATTTAGAAACAGTTTAAATAAGTATAATTTAGTGGATTAAAACAATTAAATAAAGTTCTATTATTTACAAATGAAAGTATAAGTTTTTAACGATTATAAATTGAATAGTTAATTTGATAGCAACAGTCCTAGATTCAATCGTAAATTTTATATTTAATTTTAAAATTTGAATATAAAATGCATGAATTTACAATATTATTGAACAGTAATAAACTTATTTTGAAAAATACTGAATATTAATAACATGATAAAATATTTGTTTGATGTTTTTTGCAAAAATAAATTTTTGTTAAAGATAATAAGATAGTATATTATTGTTTTTAAATGATAGAATGGTTGACTTATTTAATTAGCATGATATAATGGCGCTGCAATAAGATATAAGGTAATTTTGTTACAATATATTGTAAGTATAAAGAAGGTGATGTTCATCGTTCAAACATAGTGGGATATCTCAATCGTATTAAAATAATGTGTGGTTATGTTTGAAGAAGGATTTTTACTGAAAAAACGATCTAATGTATTGATAATAATGGAATTAATAACGTTATCTTAAATTAGTGTTTTTGATTCTAGTGATTATAATGATTTACTATGAATTATAGAAAGATGAGGAAAAGTTTATGAAATCTATAACCAACCTATCTAGAAAATTTATGATTGGAAAGATTGTGCTTTAAAATCTATTTTATATTCAAATTATAGAGTTTTGGAAAGTGATGTTGTCTTATGTATTGATACAAGTCATAGAAATGGTGGAGAACAATTTACATCAAGATATGTAAGAGCAACATTTCCATATTTTACTGCTCTTGCTAAAATTTGAAGTAAAGATAAAAGATAACAGATGGTATAGGGAATCGAATGAGGATATACTACTTATACTGGTTCTTATTTATGAGTTTATATTGAAAATACATATTTTGACAGGATGTTCTAATAATATAACAGCACATATAAATGGGAATATGGAGAATCAGACAGTGGCAATTCTTTCTGATTTTCAATTAAAATAAAAAGGAGTAATGAGGTTGAGAGGTGAAGACGATTACATAGCGTATATAAATAGTATTAAATGGTTTAGAGGTTTAGATCACACTATAGGACTGTATTTTTAAATGAAGAGCTTAAAAATGTAGACTTGGGTAATTCAGGATGTCATAGAAGTGTACTTTTATATTCGTACTAATTGTAGTTATTATACATATAAGAAATTACAATTAAATTATGTTGGTAATTATAAGTATGACAATAAATTTTTTAGAAGATTTTGCTGATAATTTAAACTCTATTAAAAACAGTAGAGAAATCTAACAAACAAGTGCACAAATTAACTTTATTAAAGAGTGTTGTAATAGATTATTCATTTTCAAAGTTATTTAGTGATGATATTCAAAATAGGAAGAAGTTTATAAAAAAATTTTGAACTAAATTCAATTAATAAACCCATTATAATTATAATAGGAAGTGATTATAAAGATATACATGAGATAGGATAAGTTATTAATTTTGGTGAACCTGGTTCATTTTGTCTTATAAAATATTAGAATTTTATAAACTGGGAATAGGTGTTATTTCAGATAATGTATATTATATGTAAACAGTATTTGATAAATATGATTTAGAAGATTTTGCTGATGTTTATGCGTTGCCAACAGATTTAATAGAATGTAATAATGATTTTTAATACGTAATGTAATTAGTGTTTAATATATGTTATTAAGCAATATGTATTACTAAGTATTTATAAAATAAATAATATATTTAAAACTTTAATATATGTATTTTTGCCTTGTGATTATTTGAAAATAAATGATAATGATGTGAACATAGTGGGAGGTCTATTGTGAAAAATAGTAGATATGGAACTTTGTTTAAAACTAAGAATGGTAATATGTATTTTTATGATTCAGGAACAGGGAAGATAGTTACTGGTACACATGAAGAAATAGGTCTTTTGAAAAAAATATTAGATAATGAAATAAATTTAGATGAAGTAAGCAATATAGATTCGAATTTATGGGAGTTCTTAAAAAAAGAGCATTTATTTGAACTACCTGAAAAAAATTCTTTTAATTTTCCGACAAAAGAAAAATTAATACAAATGATTTCGGGAAATTGTTCACAAATTATTCTAGAATTGACAGAAAAATGTAATTTTCGTTGTGGATACTGTATATACAATGAGAATGTTTCAAAATTTAGAGATTTTGGGAAAAATGATATGAGTTTTGAAACAGCAAAAAAAGCTTTAGATTTAGTCTTAACTAATTATAAACGTGATGAATTTTTTTTAACTTTTTACGGTGGAGAACCATTACTTAACTTTAAGTTAATGAAACAATGTATAGAGTATGTAAGGAATTATTATAATAATATTAAATTTGGAGTATCTTTTACTACAAATCTTTCGTTATTAAATAGAGATATGATTGATTATTTTTGTGAGCTTTCTGATGCTGATATAGCAGTAAATATTATGTGTAGTATTGATGGACCAATAGAAACTCATGATAGGTTTAGAAGATATGAAGGAGGGAAACCATCATTTGAACATGTTATAAATAAATTTAAATTATTAGTTAAATATTTTTATAAACCTAATGACCTAAATAGGGTTATTTCAATAAATTGTGTGATATCACCTCCATGTGATGATAAAAAAATAGATAAAATTAGGAATTTTTTTGAAAAAGAACTAGAGTTACCAAAAGGTATTAAATATAGCTTAGGGTATGTTGATGCTGATGAAGAAGTATACGATTATTTTCAAGGAAATTTGATTTCATTGTGTGATTCTGATGGTAAATCTGCAAACATTGGGAATGCTACTACTGAAAAAATTTTAAAAACGGAATCGCCTATTATTGATAGGAACGATTTTAATATTATGTTAAATTCTATAACTTCGGTATATAGAAGAGAACTGTATGATAAACCTAAAAATAAAGGAAAAAGTTTACATGGCAATTGTATTCCTGGAGAAACAAGATTATATGTAACTTGTGAAGGAAATTTTTTACCTTGTGAGAGAGTTGGTGATTCTCCATATATTGGAAATATAAATGATGGATTTGATTATAATGTTATATTAGAAAAGTATTTCCTTGAATATATAAAACACTACGAAGATAAATGTAATGATTGTTGGGCACAGAAACTATGTAATATATGCTATGCAAGAAATATGGGCAAAGTCGGAGTAGAAGAACCAAGTTATTTATGTGATGAGATGAAGATAGAATCTAAAAGAAAACTTATCAATTATTACGATATTTTAGAAAATAATAAGGAACTTTTAAAAAATGCTGTTCATGAAATTATCGTATAATAACTTAAAACAATTTTTGAATAAAGATAGGTTATTTAAGTGTATACAGTTTTTACTATTAACAATAACTATTATATTATTTATTCAAATTGATTTTTTGAAGAATTTTTATATTTTAGATATAAATAAAATGATAAGATATAGCGATAAAAAAATTATTTTATCTTCTGTTTACCAGCAATTTAAATCTTTCGGTATTGATTATGAATATATTTTGTATACGATTATTTTTTCTATATTTACTTTTATTCCTATAGGAATTGTATTAGAAATGTGCACCAAAAGTGATAGGAAAAATTTTAAGATTAAAATAATTTGCATTTATTTTATACTAAAATTTATTAGTTCAAATTTTGTAGCTGTCGATACATTAATATTTAATATTATAGGTATTTTAATTGGAATCTTCTTAAATAGAAATGTAAAAAATAAGAAAGAATTGATTTTTATTATAATTATAATATTATTTTATATCATTAGTTTTAAGCCAATAACAGAATTGTTTATATTTGATTTAACCTATTCAGATTCAAAAAAGTTTTATTCTGAAGATAGTTTATTAACTAAAAATAGAGAAATTAATAGTCAGTTAAGCGGTTTATATGAACCATATATAGAATTTAAACATGATTTAAAAGATAATAAGTACGTTGAAGGTATATTTGAAGGTTTTGAAATCTATGATCATAATATAAAAATTAAAATATCTGGAAAAGTAATGAATTTTATTTTGAACGATAATATTACTATCATAGATAAACAGACTTTAGATTATAATAGTAATGAAATATTTTTACATTATGGATTAAATGAACTTTTAAAGAATAATTTGCCATTGAATAAGAGAATACGTACAAAAGAAAGAATGTTTGAATTAATAAATAGTAAAAGTAGAGTAACTTTAACTTTAGATAATACAAATAATATTAAATATATTTGTATAAGTAGCTATGAGTACAGAAAGTAATTAATATGGTAAATATGATGGATAAAAAAACTATAGATATAAATCAAATAAAGCTAATAGCAGATATATGCATGGTTATACAGCATATGGCATATCGTAAATTTTTTTCAGGAACTATTACATCTTATGCTATTGCGCTTGGATATATTGTTTTCCCCCTAATTGTTTATACTCTTGTGGAAGGATTTAAGCGTTCTAAAAATAT
>JASBZH010000034.1 GCA_029983555.1 Peptoniphilus sp.
ACCATGGTCAACGTGTCCAATTGTTCCTATGTTAACATGGGGTTTAGTTCTTTCATATTTTTCTTTACTCATTATATCCTCCTCAAATTAAATTAATTATCTTTATTTTTATCTCCAACTACTTTTTCTGCAATTGAAGCTGGTACTTCTTCATAGTGATCAAATTGCATTGAATGTGTCGCTCTACCTTGTGTATTTGAACGAAGGCTAGTTGCATATCCAAACATTTCTCCTAGTGGTACATAAGATGTGATAACTTGAGCTCCTGCTACAAGTTCCATACCTTCCATTCTACCACGTCTTGAGTTGATGTCTCCGATTACATCTCCCATGTATTCTTCAGGAGTTGTAATTTCAACTTTCATCATTGGCTCAAGTAAAACTGGATCTGCTTTTGCAAGTGCATCTCTAGTTGCCATTGATCCGGCAATCTTAAATGCCATTTCAGAAGAGTCGACTTCGTGATAAGAACCATCATATAATGTTACTTTAAGATCTAGTACTTCGTATCCGCCAACAACACCTGATTGAAGTGCTTCTTCAATACCTTGTTGAGTAGGTCCAATAAATTCTTTTGGAATAGCTCCTCCAACAATTGCGTTTTCAAATACGAAACCTGAACCTTTTTCAAGTGGTTCGATTCTGATCTTAGCGTGTCCATATTGTCCACGACCACCAGATTGTCTAGCATATTTAGCTTCGCCTTCTGCAGCCCTCTTAATACCTTCTCTATAAGATACTTGTGGGTTACCTATATTAGCTTCAACTTTAAATTCTCTTAAAAGTCTATCTACGATAATGTCTAGGTGAAGTTCTCCCATACCTGCGATAATTGTTTGTCCAGTTTCTTCATCAGAATATGTTCTAAATGTTGGGTCTTCTTCAGCTAATTTAGCAAGAGCCATAGCCATCTTATCTTGAGATGCTTTTGTCTTTGGTTCAATAGCAACAGAAATTACTGGTTCTGGGAATTCCATGTTTTCAAGAATTACTTGATCTTTTTCATCACATAGAGTATCACCAGTTCCTGTATCTTTTAAACCAACAGCTGCTGCAATTTCACCTGCGTGTATTTCATCAATTTCAGTTCTTTTGTTAGCGTGCATTTGAAGAATTCTTCCGATTCTTTCACGTTTACCTTTAGTAGCGTTCATTACATAAGAACCAGCTTTTAATACACCAGAGTAAACTCTAAAGTATGCAAGCTTACCTACATATGGGTCAGTAACAATTTTAAATGCAAGTGCTGAGAATGGTTCTTTATCAGATGGATGTCTTTGTACTTCATTTCCATCTAAATCAACACCCTTAATTGATTCTACGTCAATTGGTGCTGGTAGATAATCAATTATTGCATCTAATAGAAGTTGAACTCCCTTGTTCTTGTATGAAGATCCACAAGTTACTGGAGTCATTCCTACAGCAAGTGTTCCTTTTCTGATTGCTTTTTTAAGAAGTTCCTTATCGATTTCTTCTCCTTCTAAATAAGCCATCATTAAGTCTTCATCAAAATCTGAAGCTTTTTCTATAAGATTTTCTCTATATTCATTAGCCTTGTCTAAATATTCTTCTGGAACATCAGTAATTTCAATTTCTTGGCCTAATTCATCTTTGTAAATTTCAGCCTTCATTTCAACAAGGTCTATCATTCCGATAAATTCATCTTCTGCACCCATTGGAATTTGGATAGGTACTGGATTTCCTTGGAGTTTCTTATCAATTGTTCCAACTGATCTATAGAAATCTGCTCCTGTAACGTCCATCTTGTTGATGTGAGCGATTCTTGGAACTCCGTATTTGTCAGCTTGTCTCCAAACTGTTTCAGATTGAGGTTCTACACCACTTTTTGCGTCAAATAGTGAAACTGCTCCATCAAGAACTCTTAGTGATCTTTCTACTTCTACAGTAAAGTCAACGTGTCCCGGAGTGTCAATTATATTTAATCTATAACCTTTCCAGTGAGCTGTTGTTGCAGCAGAGGTAATTGTAATTCCTCTTTCTTGTTCTTGTTCCATCCAGTCCATTTGAGCTGCACCTTCGTGAGTTTCTCCGATTTTATGAATTTTACCAGCATAAAATAGGATACGTTCAGTAGTGGTAGTCTTACCAGCATCTATATGGGCCATAATACCAATATTTCTAACTTTCTCTAGTGGTATGTCGCGAGCCATAAATTCCTCCCCTTATTACCATCTATAGTGAGCAAAGGCCTTATTAGCTTCTGCTGTTCTATGCATTTCATCTTTTCTCTTAACACTTCCACCAAGACCATTTGATGCATCTAAAATTTCTTTAGCAAGTCTTTGGTCCATAGTTTTTTCTCCTCTGGCCCTTGCATATTTAACGATCCATCTTAGTCCTAGTGTTTGACGTCTTTCTGGTCTAACTTCCATTGGTACTTGGTAAGTAGCACCACCGATTCTTCTACCTTTAACTTCAAGTACTGGCATTACATTTTCAAGAGCTTTGTAGAAAACTTCTATTGCATCTTCTCCTGTTTCTTCAGCGACTCTATCTAAAGCTGTATAAACAATTCTTTGCGCCGTACCTTTTTTTCCATCTAACATGATGTTGTTGATAAGTTTTGTAATTACAACATCATTGTAAACAGGATCAGCCATAACTTCACGTTTTTGGATATGTCCTTTTCTTGGCATAACTTCCCTCCTTAACTATTTTCAGTCGATTCATTGGTACTCAGGTTGAGCCCGTAAGCCAAAAAATCTATATTAAAATTAAAATCCATCTATTTATTTCTTAGGTTTCTTAGTACCGTATTTAGATCTTGATTGCATTCTGTCTTGAACTCCTGCAGTATCAAGTGTACCTCTAACAATGTGGTATCTAACCCCTGGTAAATCCTTTACTCTTCCACCACGAATTAAAACAACACTGTGTTCTTGTAAGTTATGACCAATTCCTGGAATGTAAGCCATTACTTCGTATCCGTTAGTAAGACGTACTCTGGCAACTTTTCTAAGAGCTGAGTTCGGTTTTTTAGGTGTTACTGTTCTTACTGCAACACATACTCCTCTTTTTTGTGGAGAGTTAACTTTAGTTTCAGTCTTAGTAAGAGTATCGTAGTTAACGTCTAGAGCTGGTGATTTAGATTTAGTTTGGATCTTCTTTCTACCATTTCTAACTAGTTGGTTGATTGTAGGCATTCTTGCACCTCCTGTGATTATTATTTAGTATTTTTTACATTATTAGAGCTACCTTTTACAGGTAGCACTAATCATTCCAAATACTCATCAATTTTATCATTAGAAGCCTTTTAAGTCAACAGAAAATTCATAAAATAGCCAATTTATCATATTTTTAATAAGATTTTACATAAATTAAATTGAAATTTTTTACCTCATCATTTATAATTGTCAGTGTAAATTAGATAATAGGTTTACTTAAATACTCTTGTTATCTAATTTTGTTTGTTTTTTAAAATTTTTTTACTTTTTTTAAAAAAATGTCTTTATTTTTGTACGAATAGGGTGTATAATGTACACATATTAATTAATATGTTAGCAAGATAATATATTAATTAATATTAATTTAGTATATTTTTATGGAGGTGCCGTTATCAAAAACAAAAATTTAAGTTTATTATTAGCAGGAGTAATTACATTAAGTACACTTGCTCCAGTTGCATCAAGTGTTTACGCAAATGAACTTGAAACACCAGAATTGACAGAAGATAACCAAAACGCCATATTAGAAAATTTGGAAGAAAAAGAAAGTCAGTTAAAAGATTTAAAATCAGAAGATTTAGATGAAGAAACTGAAAAGAACGTCGACAAACTACTTGATTTCATGCAAGAATTAAAAGATCAAGAAGAACAAAAAGTGGGACCTTATGGAACTAGAGCATTTGTAATTCCTAAATACAATGCCATTCCACAAAGAATTGCACTTATTTCTGAAATCATTGAAACTATTAGCAAATCTACAAAAGAATTATCTAACAAAGTAAGAAAAGCACAAACTAAAATTGGTCTTGAAATTACAAAAGCAGTAATCATTGTAGTAAATCCTGCTTCTACAGAAGCTAAAATCACTGGCGAAGTTGAAAAACTTCAAAAAGTTTACGCTGAAGTACTTGAATATCCAGATCTAAAAGATGATGACGAAGCTACAATATATGTTAAAGCTAAACTAGACAAAGCAATTTGGAACGCAAGAGTAACAAGAGACAAAGAAATCCTAGGCAAAGCTAGCTTCGAAGTTTACAACACTCTAAACAAAAATATCACAAAAGCTGTAGGCGTTTGGGCAAATCCAAAAGCAACAGTTGCAGAAGTAAACCAAGCTATAGAAGATCTTAAAGCTGCACTAGATGAAGCACTTTCAAAAGTTAACCAAGATACTCCAGAAGATACTGAAGCTGAAGAAACTCCAGTTGAACCTGAAGTAGTTAACGAATTTTAATTAAAATAAAACTCAATAAAATTTAAGCATCAGTGAAATTTCACTGATGCTTTTTTTAATAAAAAGTTTAATTTTAAATTTTTTAATATAACAATTCATTTTTGACAAAATAATTAAAATTAGTCTCAAAAACTTAACATCAAAACGAAAGTAGATTTGTGTTAAGTATATAATAAATTGTAAATGCCACATATATTACGACTAAAATAATTTCTCCTATTATATAAGCCTTTCTAAAATTATCCTCTTCTTTAAAGATAGAGCTTAAAACATGTCTAGAACTAAAATACAATATCCAAGCTAATATTAAAATGGAAATAAAAGAAAAAATTTTAAATTGCGATTCGCTTTGCAAAAATGAATACTCATTAAAGGGTTTAATAATAAAAAATAATAGTTCCACAATAATTCCAACAAATGGAGCTGGTACTGCCAAAGATTTATAAAACTTCGGATCTCTTTTTAGTTTTTTCCCCTTAGATGTCCTTAAAAATATTCTATAAACTAACCAAGCAATTAAAATTATTATAGATAAAGCAGTAAACGTAACTTTGCTAGAATAAATTAAATTTAATATAATAAATAAAAAAAATGTATTGCTCATGTACGCATTATAAATAATGTCACCACTAGTAATATTGTCTTCATTTCTCACTTTGTACAAAACTGGAGCGCATATTGCAATTATTATAAAAAATAATATCATAAACATTGTACTTTCCATAAGCCGTCCCCCTATTAATTAAGTTGAAGTCTATAAAATAATCGTACCTCTTTTTTATTGCATTATCAAACAAAATATAATTTCATAAACTTTCTAATTTTATTTATTTTATCCCATTAATAAAATGTGAGTAGATTAGTGTTAAAAATATAGAAAATAGTGAAAGCTGAATAGATTAGAACCACTATAACCTCCCCCACTATAAAAACTTTTCTAAATCCATCTCTTTTTTTAAGTATGAAATTTAAAATTGGTCTCACATTAAAATAAAGTAACCAAATTAGAAGGAGAATTGAAATAATTGCAAAAATCTTAAACTGCAATTTATTAGGCGCGAACATGACTGGACCAAATCCTTTATTTAAAAATATGAAAAGCTCTAAAATAATTCCAATAAAAGGCCCCAGAACTGCAAGTATCTTGTAGAAGTTAGGACTTTTTTCCAATTTCTTTGCCCTATCAGTTCTTAACAAAATTTTATATATTCCCCAAGCAATAAAAAATATAATAAAAACTCTCGTAGTATCGATATTGCTATTATAAATAATATTCACTATTAAAAATAGCCACAATCCATTCGCCCAATATACGTCATATGTAATATCTTCCTTAATCACATTATCTTTAATTCGCATTTTATAAATAAATGGTGCGTATACACCTAAAATTACAAAAAACAAAATCATAATAAATATATTTTCCATTATCTTCCCCTTAATCTTAAAAATGTACTCGTTAATTATGTCCCTAAATTTGTATAACTTAATAATCTCACAAATTAATCAAACCCGAAGATTATTAAAAATTTCTACAAAAGTGTCAAATAATAATTAAAAACTATATTTATATAGCTTTATAAAAATTTTAAATAGTTTTTATCTATCAAAAATTCAAACGTCACAATAATGAAAAAATGGTAGCAGATTTGTGTTAAATACATAAAAAACCGTGAAGGCTGCATAAACTATAATAACCATAACTTCTTCTGCTATAAATACTTTTCTAAATCCATCTCTTTCATTAAATATAAAATACTTAAAAGACTTTGTATTGAAATAAAGTGTCCAGATTAAGAATAAAATTGAAAGAGTTGCAAGTATTTTAAATTGTAGTTGATTTGCGATAAAACCATATTCTCCAAAAGATTTTCCAAAAAATAAGTACAACTCAATTATTATTCCAACAAAGGGAGCAGGTAAAGCGAGTGCCCTGTAAAATCTTGGATCTTTTTCCAACTCTTTTCCTCTTTTTGTCCTTAAAATTAATTTATAAATCGCCCAAAGAACCAAAAGTCCTACCCATATAATAGTAGAATTAAATTCACTAGAATAAATTAAGTCTGCTACTAAGTAAAGAAAAATTGTATTAATTAAATATGCATCTAAAACAATTGTCAATTTTGACGCATCATTATTAATTCGAAGTCTATAAAATAAGGGTGCACAAACTCCTACAATTACAATAATAATTCAATAAAAACTATATTTTCCATAAGTTGTCTCCTTAATCTTTAAGTCATGCTCATCGATGATAAAATACAAACTGATCTACGTTTACAATATTAAAAATTAAAAAGCCTGTGAATATTAATACAGAAATAATTTCTGCAGAAATAAAAATCTTTTTTTGTGAAGAAGTTTTAATGCAACTTGAAATTAATTTTTTGTCCATTAAAAACCTCACGACGGCATTTAGTATTATGAGTAAAACCAAAATTATATTTATATGAGCTCTATCAAAGCTATAAATAGTTTCATTATCTAATGTAAATAAAATTCCCAAAACTTGTGCAATAGTTGTAATAATACTTGCAACGATTAAAAAATTTCCTGCAGATTTTAAATCTTTATTCAAATCTTTTTTCTTATCAATTGGTCTTATGCCAATTAGCCATAGAATTCCAAAAGCAAGAATTGAAAATACAAATCTTACGTATGAGTCGTAGATGCTATCCAACATATAAAATATGAGTACATTTATCATGCAAAATCTAAAAACGCCTTCTTTCGAAGTTTCTTCACTCGCGGTCTTTATATAGTATCTATAGAGTATGTAAAAAATTACTAAAATTCCAAAAATCATTGCTGTTATCTTCATGTCATCACCCTTTTTCATTTTAACACAAAAAACTAGAGGTTAAAAATCTCTAGTTAAACTATCTATATTTTACAAAGTTCTAAAGAAATCTCATCTATGGAAGAAATCGTAGAAAATTTAACTTTAAGCAAAATCTCAAAACGCAATGTGTTTTCAATAGTAATTTACATTTTTTAAGATTTGCAAAAATATCACCCTTTCTAATTTCTGTAGTAAGATAATATTTTTAAATTTTTTCTATATTAATTTTCAATCTAATTAATATAATTAAGACAATTTAAAAGCTCCACAGGAAATATCCCGTGGAGCTTTTTATAATCAAATTTTAATTTTATTCTTCTTCAGAAGTCATCATTTCACTTTTAAGTGCGTCTTTAATTGCTTCATTTGATATTACTTCTGAATTTTCTAATATATTGTAATCTTCTTTTAAATCTTCATCGACTGCAATTTGAACACGAGAGTTTAATCTTGCTCCTGTTCCTGCAGGGATAAGTTGTCCAATAATTATATTTTCTTTTAATCCTTGCAATGTGTCTTCTTTACCTTTAATTGCTGCATCTGTAAGAACTCTTGTTGTTTCTTGGAATGATGCTGCTGAAAGGAATGAGTCTGTTGCAAGTGATGCTTTTGTAATTCCAAGTAAGTTTACTTTAGCAACTGCTTGTTCTTTTCCTTCTTCTTTAGCTTTCTTGTTTGCAAGTTTGTAATCAACTACATCTACCAAAGAACCTGGAAGTAAGTCAGTGTCTCCTGCCTCTTCAACTTTACATTTGCTAAGCATTTGTCTTACTATAATTTCAATGTGCTTGTCATTAATGTCTACACCTTGAAGACGGTAAACTCTTTGTACCTCTTTTACAATATATTCTTGAACTCCCTTTTCACCTTTGACGCGAAGTAAGTCTTGTGGATAAACTGAACCTTGAGTAAGTTCGTCTCCAGCTTCAACTTCATCTCCAGTTTTTACCTTAAGTCTTGCTCCATATACTATATTGTAAGAGTCAACTGTTCCATCTTCTGCTGTGATTAAGACTTCTCTTTTTTTGTTAGATTCTTTTACTTCGACAACTCCATCATGTTCTGCAATAATTGCAAGTCCCTTAGGTTTTCTAGCTTCAAATAGCTCTTCAACCCTTGGAAGACCTTGAGTGATGTCGGCTGCTGCTGCTACACCACCAGTGTGGAATGTTCTCATTGTAAGTTGTGTACCCGGTTCACCGATGGATTGTGCTGCAATTACTCCAACTGCTTCTCCAACTCCAACATCGTTTCCTGTTGCGAGGTTTCTGCCGTAGCAATGTGCACAAACTCCATTTTTAGTTTTACATCCAAGTACTGATCTAACTTTTACTTCTTTAATTCCAACTTTTTGTATATATAAAGCTGCATCATCTGAGATAGTTTCGTTAGCTTTTACTATAACTTCTCCAGTTTCTGGATGAACTATATCTTCAAATGCAAATCTTCCTTCAATTCTATCTGCAAGAGATTCGATAAGTTCTTTTCCATCAGTAAATGCTCTTGCAACTAAATATTCATCAGTTCCGCAGTCCTCTTCTGTTACGATAACTTGTTGAGAAACATCTACAAGTCTTCTTGTAAGATATCCTGAGTCGGCAGTTCTTAAAGCTGTGTCGGCAAGTCCCTTTCTAGATCCGTGTGCTGACATGTAAAACTCAAGTACTGATAGTCCTTCTCTAAAGTTTGATGTAATCGGAACTTCTATTGTTCTACCTGAAGGTGATGCCATAAGTCCACGCATACCTGCAAGCTGTCTAATTTGGTTCTTGGAACCTCTGGCTCCTGAATCTGCCATTATATAGATGTTATTTAGTGGATCAAATCCATCCATTACATCGTCAGTCAAATCATCAGTTGCAGTGTTCCAGATGTCGATTACTTTTTCATATCTTTCTTCGTCGGATATTAAACCTCTTCTATAAGCTTTTTCATATTTATTTACTTCTTTTTCTGCAACTTCAAGAATTTTTGGTTTGCTATCTGGAATTTGTACATCTCCCATTGAAATTGAAATTGCTCCAATAGTTGAGTAATGATATCCGTTAGCCTTTATATTATCTAGAAGTTCAGCTGTAACTAGGTTTCCGTGTTTTTTGTAAGTTCTTTCGATTATTTTTCCAAGTAATTTTTTATCGATTACTGTGTCAATTTCTAATGAATATTTGTCTTCATCACGATTTACAAATCCAAGGTCTTGTGGAATAAATTCATTTACCAAAAATCTTCCAACTGAAGAGGATACTATTTTACCCCTCTTGTCATTTTCATCTGTATATCTTCTTACAGATACGTGAGATTGCAAATGCAAGAATCCAGATTCGTAAGCATGGAACATTTCATCGTAATTTCTAAATACTGATCCGTCGCCAGGAAGTTTTTCTTTTCTATCAAGAGTTAGATAGTAAGAACCTAGTACCATATCTTGTGTAGGTGTTGTAATTGGCTTTCCGTCCTTTAATGCCAAAATATTATTTGTTGAAAGCATAAGAAGTCTAGCTTCTGCTTGTGCCTCTGTTGAAAGTGGTAAGTGGACTGCCATTTGGTCACCATCAAAGTCGGCATTATAAGCTGTACAGCTTAGTGGATGAAGTTTAATTGCCTTTCCTTCTACAAGAACTGGTTCAAAAGCTTGAATACCTAGTCTATGAAGTGTCGGCGCACGGTTTAGAAGTACTGGATGGTCTTTAATTACATCTTCAAGCACATCCCAAACTTCGCCCTTTCCACGCTCTACCATTCTCTTAGCTGATTTAATATTGTGAGCTAAGTCTCTTGAAACGAGCTCTCTCATGACAAAAGGTTTAAATAATTCAAGCGCCATATTTTTTGGAAGACCACATTGATAGAATTTAAGTTCTGGTCCTACTACGATTACTGAACGGCCTGAGTAGTCAACTCTCTTTCCAAGTAAGTTTTGACGGAAACGACCTTGTTTACCTTTTAACATTTCTGATAAAGATTTAAGAGGTCTATTTCCTGGTCCTGTTACTGGACGTCCACGTCTTCCGTTATCTATCAAAGCATCTACAGACTCTTGAAGCATTCTCTTTTCGTTTCTAACGATGATATCTGGAGCATTTATGTCCATTAACTTTTTAAGTCTGTTGTTTCTATTTACAATTCTTCTGTACAAATCATTTAAGTCAGATGTTGCAAATCTTCCACCGTCAAGTTGAACCATTGGTCTAAGATCTGGCGGGATTACTGGAATTGCATCGAGTATCATCCACTCTGGTTTGTTGCCAGATTGAAGGAAAGCATCGATTACTTCAAGTCTTCTTGTAATTCTAACTCTCTTTTGTCCTGTTGCAGATTCAAGTTCTTCTGTAAGTTCATCGTTAACTTTTTGTAGGTCTACTTTTTCTAGAAGCTCTCTAATTGCCTCTGCGCCCATTTTAGCTTCAAACTTGTTTCCATATTCTCTTTTTAATTCTCTATATTCAATTTCAGTTAAAATTTGTTTTTCGTAAAGTGAAGTTTCACCAGGTTCTACGTGAGTTATGATGTATGATGCAAAGTATAGAACTTTTTCTAAGGCTCTTGGACTCATGTCAAGTACAAGACCCATTCTTGATGGAATTCCTTTGAAATACCAAATGTGAGATACTGGAGCTGCAAGCTCTATATGTCCCATTCTCTCTCTACGAACTTTTGACTTTGTTACCTCAACACCACATTTTTCACATACTACGCCTTTATATCTAACTCTTTTATATTTACCGCAGGCACATTCCCAATCTTTAGTAGGTCCAAAGATTTTTTCACAAAAGAGACCTTCTTTTTCTGGTTTTAATGTCCTGTAGTTAATAGTTTCGGGCTTTTTTACTTCTCCATAAGACCAAGATCTTATTTTTTGAGGTGAAGCTAAACCTATTTTTATTGAATGGAATAATTCATGTTCGCTCAAGGAGCACTCTCTCCTT
The DNA here is from genome assembly GCA_029983555.1 of Peptoniphilus sp. Lineage (GTDB taxonomy): Bacteria > Bacillota > Clostridia > Tissierellales > Peptoniphilaceae > Peptoniphilus_A. The sequence continues at coordinate 11,191 of JASBZH010000034.1, forward strand.
TCCTAAAAACTCTAAATATATCTTAATATTATTCTTCGTCGTCTGAATCTTCTTCGTCATCATCTTCGTCTTCGTAATAATGACTCTTTTCTAAAGATTCAACTTCCTCTGTAGATATTGTCCTTATACCAGCTGCAGTTTTAGAGGATGTCTGTTCAATTAACTCTTTTATATCTTCTTTGGACTTTTCTTCTTTTTCGTCCATATTGTCTATTTTAGTAAGTTCTTCTTCATCAGCCTCAAGGTCAACTTCGTTTCCGTCGGAATCCAAAACTTGCACGTCAATTGCAAGTGCTTCTAACTCTTTAATTAAAACTTTAAATGACTCAGGCACTCCTGGTTGAGGAATATTTTCGCCCTTTACAATTGCTTCATAAGTTTTAACACGTCCAACTATATCATCAGACTTTACAGTTAGCATTTCTTGAAGAGTATAAGATGCTCCATAAGCTTCTAGAGCCCAAACTTCCATCTCTCCAAATCTTTGTCCACCGAACTGAGCCTTTCCTCCTAGAGGTTGTTGAGTAACTAGAGAATAAGGTCCTGTAGAACGAGCGTGAATCTTTTCGTCTACTAAGTGGTGAAGTTTTAACATATACATATAACCAACAGTTACTGGATTATCAAATTCTTCACCAGTTCTACCGTCTCGAAGTTGTATCTTTCCGTCTCTTGAATATCCTGCCTTTTCAAGTGTGTCGAAAATATCTTCTTCGTTAGCACCGTCAAATACTGGAGTGGCAACGCGCCACCCTAATTTTTTGGCAGCAAGTCCCAAGTGAACTTCAAGTACTTGTCCAAGGTTCATACGAGAAGGAACGCCAAGTGGATTTAGTACAATTTGAATTGGCACTCCATCTGGAGTATATGGCATGTCTTCAACTGGAAGTACTCTTGAAATTACCCCTTTATTTCCGTGACGACCACACATTTTGTCTCCAACTTGAATCTTTCTCTTAGTAGCGACGAATACTCTAACCATTTCATTTACACCTGGTTGAAGTTCGTCACCTTCTGATCTGTTGAAAATTTTGACGTCTACAACTATTCCGTGTTCGCCGTGAGGAAGTCTTAGAGATGTATCTCTAACTTCTCTTGCTTTTTCTCCAAAGATTGAGCGAAGAAGTCTTTCTTCTGCAGAAAGTTCAGTTTCTCCCTTTGGAGTAACTTTTCCAACTAGAATATCTCCTGGCTTAACTTCAGCACCAACTCTTATAATTCCTCTTTCGTCAAGATCTTTTAACATATCGTCTCCGACATTTGGAATATCTCTTGTAATTTCTTCAGGTCCAAGTTTAGTATCGCGAGCTTCAGATTCATATTCTTCGATATGAAGAGATGTAAGTACATCGTCAATTACAAGCTGTTTACTTACAAGCATGGCATCTTCGTAGTTATATCCTTCCCAGTTCATAAAGGCTATTAGAATATTTTTGCCAAGAGCCATCTCGCCCATATCTGTACTTGGTCCATCGGCAATTATTTCGCCAGCTTCTACTTTATCTCCAGCATTTACAATTGGCCTTTGGTTAATTGTAGTCCCTTGGTTTCCTCCCATGAACTTGTGGAGTTTGTATCTATCGATTGATTTGTCGATGTCATTTTTAATTTCAATATTTCTCGCATCGACTTTTACAACTTCTCCAGCATTTTTAGCTACAATAACTACTCCAGAGTCTTTCGCAGCTCTATATTCGATACCAGTTCCTACAACAGGTGCTTCTGTCTTAAGAAGTGGAACTGCTTGTCTTTGCATGTTGGCACCCATAAGTGCTCTATTTGCGTCGTCGTTTTCCAAGAAAGGTATCATTGAAGTACCTACTGCAATGATTTGTTGAGGAGATACGTCCATGTAGTTTACATCTTTGATATCAAAAATATCTACATTGCCGCCATGACCTCTTGCAGCGATTCTATCTTCCAAAAACCTTCCGTCTTCGTTTATTGATTCTTCGGCTTGAGCAATGACTTGTTCATATTCTACATCAGCAGTTAGGTAGTCAATTTGATCTGTAATGTATCCATCGACTACTTTTCTATAAGGAGTTTCTATAAATCCATATTCGTTTATTCTGGCATAGGTAGTCAGCGATGTGATAAGTCCTATATTTGGTCCTTCAGGAGTTTCAATAGGGCACATTCTTCCATAGTGAGAGTTATGGACGTCACGCACTTCAAAACCCGCTCTATCTCTACTCAACCCACCAGGTCCAAGTGCAGATAACCTTCTTTTGTGAGTTAATTCTGATAGGGGATTGTTTTGATCCATAAATTGTGAAAGTTGTGATGAACCGAAAAATTCCTTAATAGCTGCCGTAACTGGTCTAATATTAATTAAAGATTGTGGAGTTGTTGCATCGGCATCTTGAACGCTCATTCTTTCGCGGATTACTCTTTCCATTCTGGAAACACCAATTCTAAATTGGTTTTGTAAAAGTTCTCCAACACTTCTAACTCTTCTGTTTCCCAAGTGGTCAATGTCGTCTTCTTCGCCGATTCCATTTTCAAGTCCAAACTGATAATTAATTCCAGCAATCATATCGTCGATTAAGATATGTTTTGGAGAAAGCTCCTTGCGAGCTTTTATAAGTTCTTTTTTGAAAGTTTCAGTATCGTCACCGTATTCTTCATATAATTCGTCAAATAATGGTCTGTAGACTTTTTCTTTAAAGCCAATCTCTTCCATGTCAAAGTCTAAATCATAAGCAGTTGTGTAAGTGAAGTTATTTCCAATAACTATTGTGTGATTGGACTCATCAGTTTGAACTTCTTCTGCTCTTACCATAACTTGATTTAATCCTGATTCTTCTATTTTTCTAGCTATCGGTCTATCTATAAAGCCATCTTTTTCTACAAGAATTTCTCCTGTGAGTGGATCTACAATGTCTTCTGATGCATAAGTGTTTTCGATTCTAGCAGAAATTCCAAGTTTCTTGTTGAATTTATATCTTCCAACTTTTGCAAGGTCATATCTTCTGTCATCGAAGAACATATTCTCAAAAAGAGACACTGCTGATTCAATAGTTGGTGGTTCACCTGGTCTTAGCTTTTTGTAGATCTCAAGCATAGCTTCATTTCTATTTGAAGTTATATCTTTTTCAAGTGTCTTTAAAAGTGATTCACTTTCGCCCAATACATCTGTAATTTCTCTGTCAGATTCAATTCCAATTGCACGCAACAAAACTGTAATTGGCAATTTTCTAGTTCTGTCAATTCTTACATTAATTACACCTTGAGCATCTGTTTCAAATTCTAACCAAGCACCTCTATTTGGAATTAAAGTTGCAGAGTAAATCTTTTTACCTGTCTTGTCTCTTTCTTCCTTAAAATAAGCACCTGGACTTCTTACAAGTTGAGATACTACAACACGTTCTGCACCATTGATAACAAAAGTACCAGTTGGAGTCATAAGAGGAAGATCTCCCATGAAGACTTCTTGCTCTTTTACTTCACCAGTTTCTGTATTTATAAGCCTTACTTTGACTTTAAGTGGTGCGGAATAATTTGTATCTCTCTGTTTGGATTCGTCAATATCATATTTAATTTCATCAGAAAGAAAATAATCTCCGAATTCCAAAATTAAGTTTCCTGAGTAATCCTCAATAGGAGACACATCATCAAAAACTTCTCTTAACCCTTCATCGATTAACCATTTAAAAGATGAAGTCTGCACGTCAAGCAAGTTTGGCAATGACATTACTTCTTCTACACGAGAATAACTCATTCTCTCACGTTTCCCATATTTAACAGGATGTACCATTAACTTTTCACCCTAGCCTTTCAAATGAGTTTAGTTACTGAATTAGAGAATACTACGCCACTCTAATTATTATTATGCAATTAGCTATTTTATCATTTTAGCTTCGCAATTTCAAGTAAAACTTTAATTTCCTTTTAAAATTTTTTATTTACTAAAATATTCACATTATAATAGAAAAATTATAAATTTTTTAATAAAATAAAAGTATAAAACAATTTAAATATAGCAAGAATTAAAATTAAAACACATATAAAATAAAATAATTTCTATCATAAATTAAAATAAAACTTATACCTTATTTGTATATGATTCATAAATACGATAAAATATTATATATAACATTTAAAATTTGCTTTGTAATTGGTATAATTTTTTATATTTTGTGAGGCTATTTAGCCTCTATTATTTTATTTGAGGTGAAACTAATTTGAGTGATAAGAAAGATAATAGTAAGAAGTCGAACTTCCCCAATATTAAAATGATTTTAAAAAATCGCCAGCGTCACAAAAAAGGACACATGGGATATTTTGATTTTTTCATGTTGGGTTTTGGCTCCATGGTTGGAGTTGGATGGGCGGTCTCATCTAATAACTGGATTGCAGTAGCTGGAGGACCAGTACCTGCATTTATCGGATTTTTGATTGCAACTCTACTTTTAATACCAATTGGCCTATGCCATGGAGAATTACTTGCGACCCTTCCAAAAGGCGGAGGAGTTATGGTATATACGGAAAAGGCCTTTGGCGATAAGATGTCGTTTATTTCATCTTGGTTTTTAGCACTAGCATATCTTACGATCCTGCCTTGGGAGGCAATTTATATAAACACAATACTTACAGACATAATACCAAGCCTTTCCAACAGCAAAGTTTTATACTATTTTTCTGGATATCCAATTCAATTTTCATCAGTCGCGCTTGGCGTGGCTCTAGCAGCTCTATTGTTTGTAATAAACTTTAAAGGTTCAAAATTTGCAGCAAAACTTCAATCAATTTTATCCTTTATAATAATAGCAGTTGGGGCACTTGTCATAGTATGCTGTTTTATAAAATCAAACACAACTAATTTGTATCCATTGTATTTAAATATAACTAAAGCTAATCACCACTCACTATTTGGTGGAATTGTGGCAATGATAGTAATCGTGCCATTCTTTATGGCGGGCTTTGATACCATTCCACAATCAATTGAAGAGACAAGTCCCGATAAGAAATTCAAATATATAGCAATTTCATTAGTAGTATCAATAATTGCAGCAGGTATATTTTATTCTCTAGTAATTATTTCAACTGGATCTGTGGCAGGTTGGATTGAATATGCACTCTCAGATCCACCAGCAATGGGTAAACTTTTAAAAGTTGCCTATGGAGGCAGTTTTGGAAAAGCTTTAAATTCTCTAGTTTTAGTAGGTACAATTGCAGGACTTTTTTCAACATGGAACGGAATGTTTATGGCTTCAGCAAGACTAATCCAGTCTATGGGCCAAAACGGACTTATTCCAAAGATCTTTGCGGCAAAACATGCAGATTATAACACTCCAATTACAGGATCAATGCTTTGCTTTATCTGTGCGGCAGCAGGTCCTTTTGTTGGACCAAAATTTATCAATCCACTAACAAGTCTTGGCTCAGTTGCCTTTGTAATAGGTTGGTTTTTAACTTGCCTATCTCTACTTGTTCTATTAAAATCTGATAAACTATACTACACTTCCTATAAGGCAAAGGGCGGAAAGTTTACAGTATATCTCGCTGTAATAATTTCTGCAGCTATAGTTATTATGACATTTATTCCAGGAACTCCATCATTTATGGGTTACACTGCATTGGTAATATTTTTCATATGGCTAATTCTAGGATTATTATTTCATAAATTTAGCAGCAACAAAGATAGCAAAGATTATATTTAAAATTTATAGACAAATGGCTGATGAGTTTTTAACTTGTCAGCTATTTTTTTGCAAATAAAAAAACGACTACTCAAATAGCCGTTTAATTAATCTAGTAGTGATTTTGTATTA
>JASBZH010000035.1 GCA_029983555.1 Peptoniphilus sp.
AGGAGGATTTATGGATATTAAAAAATTTATCGAAAAAGAACCAGTTTTGGAAGATGTAAAAAATTTAAAACCAACTCTTTGGATAAATCCAAACAAAAAATATGGTGACGCAGTTTGGGAAGGTATTGACTTTGGTATGGAAGAAATCGAAGATGCAGATAAGAGGCTTAGAAGATTTGCACCACTTCTTAAAAAATATTTTGAGGACACTAGAGAATACGACGGAGTAATCGAGTCTCCCCTAAAAAAAATTTCTAATTTAGAAAAAGTCTTAAAAGAAGAAAACTTCATGGGAGATTTGTATCTAAAAATGGATTCTCACCTTGCCGTTGCAGGTTCAATTAAGGCGCGTGGCGGAATTTACGAAGTGCTTTATCACGCAGAAAAACTCGCTCTTGAAAATAATTTGATAACAGAAAACGACGACTACTCAGTTCTTGCAAGTGATGAAAATAGAAAATTCTTTTCTAAATACACAATTCAAGTTGGTTCTACTGGAAATTTGGGACTTTCAATTGGAATAACTTCAGCCACTCTTGGATTTAATGTAATTGTCCACATGTCAAATGACGCCAAGCAGTGGAAAAAAGATTTGCTTAGAAGTAAGGGAGCAACAGTAAAAGAATATGAGGGCGACTTTACTGCGGCTGTTGAACAGGGAAGGGCAGAATCAGACAAAGACCCAAATTCTTATTTTGTAGACGATGAGAATTCTATGACACTTTTTATGGGATATGCAGTTGCAGCTTTAAGACTTCAAAAACAACTTGAAGATAAAAAAATTGTCGTAGATAAAGATCATCCGCTTTTCGTATACATTCCTTGTGGTGTAGGTGGATCTCCTGGTGGAGTTACTTTTGGCTTAAAGAAAATTTTTGGAGATAGTCTCCACGTATTTTTTATTGAACCAACTCACGCTCCTGCAATGCTTATTGGAATGGCCACTGGATTAAACAGTAAAATTTCTGTTAAAGATTTTGGCATAGACGGCAAAACTGAAGCAGACGGACTAGCTGTAGGTCGCCCTTCTGGTTTTGTAGGCGGAGTTATGAAAACTATCTTGGACGGAATTTTTACAATCTCTGATGACAAGCTCTTCGACTACATGAGACTTTTAAATGACAACGAAGGCGTTCAAATTGAACCTTCATCTTGCGCAGCTTTTGAAGGAGTAATTAAATTAAATGAATATGAATCTTCAAAAGAATATTTAAAGAAAAATAATTTATCTGACAAGATGAAAAACTCTACACACATAGCTTGGGCAACTGGCGGAAAGCTTGTTCCTAAGGAAATTATGGAAAAATATTTAAAAACTTATTTATAATGGGAGAAAATTATGAATCATGAAATTATAACGATACTCGCCCTATTTGTGGGCCTCGCCGTTCTCATTGTTGGAACGGTAAAATTAAAAATACACCCATTCTTCTCACTTTTGATGTCGTCCTTTGCATTTGGACTTGTATCTGGAATGGGAATGGAAAATGCTCTTGATGCTTTTACTGAGGGAATGGGATCAACTATTGCAGGAATTGGAGTTGTAATTGCAATAGGAACAGTTACAGGAAGTCTTCTTGAAAAGAGTGGCGCTGTCGAGACGATGGCACAGAGCATTTTAAAAGTAACTGGCAAAAAACACGCCTCTCTTGGTCTTGCGATTACTGGATATTTTGTATCCATACCTGTATTTTGTGACGCTGCAATAGTACTTCTTGCACCGATTGCCAAGAGAATTTCTAAAGACACAAAAATTTCAATTATTTCAATTGGAGTATCGCTAACTATGGGACTTCACGCAACTCACATGTTTGTGCCACCAACTCCTGGACCACTTTCAGTTGCGGGAATCTTAGGAGCAGACCTTGGATATGTAATTGGACTTGGAGCAATAGTTTCAATTCCAGTAATGCTTGCATCTCATTTTCTTGGAGATAGAATGGGCAAAAAGTATTATCAGATTCCAGATGACATAGAAGATTTAGACGAAACTCACAACTTGCCTTCTCCTTTTATGTCTTTTGCTCCAATAATTATGCCAATACTTTTGATGCTTCTAAAAACTTTTTCTGATATGACAATCGCAAAAGGCGGGGAGAGTGGAATTGTAAAAATAATAAACTTTTTTGGAACTCCAATGGTTGCCCTTTTAATTGGACTAATCATCGCTCTCGTTTCATATTTTAAAATTAATCCAAATGACAAAGATGTTTACTCTTTTGACGGAGAATTTGGCGAGTCCCTTAAAACTGCAGGACAAATCGTCCTCATAGTCGGAGCTGGAGGAGCTTTTGGCGGAGTATTAAAGGCATCCCCTCTTCAAGATATTTTGATTAACTTCTTCTCTGGCATAGACATTGGACTTCTCGCACCATTTATAATCGGCGCGATATTTAGAACTGCAATTGGCTCAGGAACTGTCGCCATGGTTACAGCGGCGAGCATGCTCGCTCCACTTTTGGACGTTTTAGGAATGGCATCTCCAATGGGTAGAGTCCTAGCAATGCTTGCATGCGCATCTGGAGGAGCAATGCTCTTTCACGCAAACGACGACTTCTTCTGGGTTGCATCATCAACTCTTGGAATTAGTACAGAAAAAGCTTACAAGACTTTTACTGTCGCATCAATTGCGCAGTCTCTTACAGGTATAATCGTCGTGTATCTACTAAAATTTATACTTTTATAAATTTTTAAAACAATTTAAAATAATATTAAAAAAGCTCAAAACTTGCGATAAGTTTTGATCTTTTGTTTTACAAATTTTTATTTATATTAGGCTTCTTTTGAAGATTTAAAATAAAATGGAATTGCAAGGATCTGAGCTATTATAGAAATTCCAATCATAAGTGGAATGCTAATATCGTATAGCACTCCCAAAAGCCAACTTCCCAAAAACCAAAATATTCCAAAAAAACATTCAAAAATTCCATAGCCAGTGGCGCGGGACTGTTTTGGAACGACTGATGTGACTGCCGCCTTTAAAATTGATTCCTGAGCACCCATTCCAACTCCCCAAAGTACAATTCCAAATAAAACTGCATTTACAGAATTAAATCCAAAAATAAATAGTGAAAACGGAGCAGAAATTATTGTCGAAATAACGAGTGCCCTTGTTCCCTTTTTGTCGAACATATAGCCAAAAAATAGAGCCGCTACCGCATCTACAAGCATTGCACCTGCATAGAGTAGTGGAATAGTTCCACTATTTATTATGGAGCTTGTTTCAACAAGGCCAGTTGATATAGATGTAAAATTTTTGGAGACGTGCATAATTATTAAAGAATAATCTATAAATCCAAATGAAAATAAACTTATGCCCGCGATGTAGTAAATAAAAGATTTCTTCATTTTAAATGGCACATATTCTTTTGGCTCTGGCTCAAAATGCTCTGGATTTGGAAATTTATACTTAGTCACAAAAAGCATTATTATTGTTATCATACCCGGAACTAATAAAATCGCAAAGCATGTCTTATATATTTCAAAAGTAGTTCCATCTGTTTTAAATAACATCACCAAGTACAAGAGAACCGGCCCCAAAAATGCTCCAATTTGATCTAGCAGTTCCTGAATTCCAAAGCTTTTGCCCGCGCCCTCTTGAGATGCTGCAAAAGACATAATCGTATCTTTTGCAGGTTTTTTAATTGCCTTTCCCATCCTTTGAACCACTAAAAGTAGACAGGCTGCAATCCAACCATTTTCACCGACAAGGGTAAGACAAGGCACTGCAATTATATCTAAAATGTATCCAAAAATCGTCATGGTCCAGTATTTGTGGGTTTTATCTGTAATCCTTCCAAATACATATCGCATTGAATATCCAATAAGCTCTCCAAGTCCCGATATAAAACCAATTGTGCCAGCAGATGCGCCGAGTAAAGATAGATACGCTCCCCTAATACTCGATGCCCCTTCGTGTGTCATGTCTGAGAATAAGCTGACAATTCCAAATAGAATTATAAAAATCATTGCTTGAGATAATTTTTTCTTTTTCAATTTAAAGCCTTCTTTTTAAATTATTGCAATAATTATACCACTAAGTGAGCCTTTTCTCATTTTAATTAATATAAATTCCACCTTAAACAGAATTATTTCCATTAAAATCTAACCTAAATAAAGATTTGTATTTACTTCAATATATTTTTTAAATTCACTTTCTAAACTTCATAAGCCGAGTACTATGTCATATTTCCAATACAGAAGTTCACATCTTCTTTAAGTTTGTATCTCTCTTTTTGTACTTTTCGTTGTTAAATTATAGTAAGACCATTTTAAAGACGTTAAATCATTTTTTTATTTGTGTCGTATAGATAAAGCTTGATAATGTTAAGCTTTATTTTATTTAAGTCGATCGATTTAATTCACTCGGTGTTCTTTTCGCTATTCTAAACTATCTTTAAATTCAATAGTTGAAAAAGATTCTTTTAAATAATTAAGTTTTTTAAAGTAATCACTCTTATTCTTTTCGCTGTACCAAACATCTGAAGCAAAATTTATCTCCGTAAAAAATCCATCTTCATATTTTAAGATTACAGTTGGAGCTATTTTTATATTGCTTTTCTTATAAGTTCTACTCAAACTTGCTAGATACTCATTTCTACTTTTTGTATAGAAGTCGTAAGAATTATTTTTAATATTAAACCTCGTCAAAATTTTATCATCAAAGTCCTTTGGCAAATACATTATGATATTTAGACCTGGATATTCCCTTTTTTCTCTCGATTTTAAATTAATATCTCCCTTAAAATCAAATTCATACTCGCCAATAATCACAATTCTATTACTTTCGTCCCAAGATATTTTTTCGCCATAAGTCTCTGCAATAAATCTTACAGGAACATAGACCCTGTTGTTTACAATCTTGGGAGAAACATCTATGTACACATCTGAAATTACATTTCCATGCCTAAGTTCTACATTTTTATCATCAACTTTTAAAACTACGCTCTCGTTGTCCTTTGAAACTTTTACACTTTTATTTTTTGAATTCCAATCAACTTTGTAGCCCAAATTTTCTGAAATTACTCTTATGGGAACAAGAGTCCTGTCACCTTCTATAAATGGCTTTTCTTTAGCATTAACTAAATTTCCATCCACAACTAGTGTTATTTCTTCTTTTGCGCATACACTTGATCCAACAAATAAAGATAAAAAGACAAGTAAAAACAAAATAGACTTTTTAAAAATTTTATTCATCACTACCTCCCACCTTTTAAAAACTCTCGCTACACTTAAATTACCCACAAAACCTCAATATATTTAAATATATCATTACATTGTAGTTACAATATATTTTATATTTTAAAAAAGAGATGGGAGGTCCCATCTCAATTTCAAATTTATAAATTTAAATAAAAAGATTCATGTTTGATCTGTCGTTATCGCTAAGCATTGTTGCGACACCGCCAATTTCAACGCCATCTATAAGTTCATCCTTAATAAGACCCATAATATCCATTGTCATCTGGCAAGCTGTAATCTCAACTCCCGAATCTATTGCCTCTTTAATTAACTCTTCAAGGCTTGAAATCCCTTTTTTCTTCATGACAGATCTAATCATCTTTGGGCCAGCTCCAATAAAATTCATTCGAGAAAGTCCAAGTTTTTTGGAACCCTTTGGTAACATTTTAGAAAACATCTTGCTCATAAAATCCTTTTTAGTAGCCCTCGCATTTTCTTTTCTCAAAATACTAAGGCCCCAAAAAGTAAAGAACATGTGAACCTTATTTCCCATAGCCGCAGCGCCTGTTGCAATAATAAAAGAAGCTATCGCCTTGTCCAAATCTCCATCAAAAATTATCATGGTCTTTTCTTTTTTATCATTTTTAATATTATTTGATTTAACTTCTTTAACTTCCTTGCCCTTTTGAAGAATTGCAGTAAATGTTCCCTTATCTTCTCCTTGATTTATCAAAATATTACCTGTGTTATCTGCCCAAGATGAAATGTCCCTTACAAATCCAGGGTCAGTCGCAGTAACTTTAATCTTGTCCCCATCTTGCATGTCATCCATCGCTTTTGAAACTTGAACAATTGGTCCTGGACAGCTCATTCCACAGACATTTAAGATTTTCATTTCTCTGTCACTCTTCTTTTTAAACTTATCTTGTTCAGTACTTTCGACTATAGATTTTCCTTTTTGGGGACGCGTTGTCATATCCATTGCAGTTCTATAACCGCCAACTAAATTATTTATTTTAAATCCCTTGTCTTTTAAAATTCTCTCTGCAATGTATCCCCTCACACCAACTGCACAGTAAGCGAGGTAGCGTTTGTCTTTGTCGAGTTCATCAAGCCTATTTCTAAGTTCAGTTAATGGAATATGAACAGCTCCCTCGAGCATACCAGATACAACTTCAGCGTCTTCTCTCACATCTAGTAGTGTGAATTTATCTTTATTTTCTTCATATTCTCTATATAAAACCGGCTCAGTCAATCCATCGAGGAAATTTCTAGCAGTATATCCCGCAAAGTTTACTGGATCTTTTGCTGAAGAATATGGAGGAGCATATGCAAGTTCAAGTCTACTTAAGTCATCTACATCTCCATTAAAGTGAATTGTAGTAGCAATTGTGTCAATTCTTTTGTCAACTCCACCATATCCAACAATTTGTGCGCCCAAAACTTTTCCGTCTAAACCATAAATTAATTTTAAAGTCATTGGTGTGGCACCGGGATAATATCCAGCGTGACTCATTGGGTGAATAACTGATACAAAATAATCTTTTCTATAAACTTTTCCATTTTTATTTAAAGTTTTTTCATTTAAACCAGTTGATGCAACAGTCATGTCAAAAATTTTAGCAACGCTTGTGCCCATAGTTCCATCGTACTTTGAACTGCCAAGTCCCAACATATTTAATGCAACTTCGCGCCCTTGTTTGTTGGCAGGGCCTGCAAGCGGAACTGCTGTGTCTTTCTTTGTGATGTAATCTTTTACGCCAATTACATCTCCAATTGCATAAATATTTTCATCAGAAGTTTTCATAAAATCATTAACTTTAATGTGCCCTCTATCAGTTGTTTTAATTCCAGCATCTTTAGCGAGCTTGCTGTTTGGTCTCACGCCAATTGAAAGGATGATTAAATCTGTATCTATATCCTTTTTAGATTTTAAGTGCACAGTTTTTCCATCATTTAAAATGCTCTCAAATCCTTCGCCGAGCATTAAATTTACGCCCTTTCCAATCATGTGGTTTTCAACAAGTCTTGCCATATCAGAATCTAGCGGCGGCATTACATGATCTGCCATTTCAACTACCGTAGTTTCGATTCCAAGATCAACTAAATTTTCTGCAGTTTCAAGTCCAATAAATCCCGCACCGATAACTACTGCTTTTTTCGGATTGTTCTCTTTTACATAAGAAGTGATTTTATCGACGTCTGGAATGTTTACAAGAGTAAAGACGTTTTTGGAATCAATCCCCTCTGCATTTGGCACAAAAGGATGAGAACCAGTAGAAATTAAAAGTTTGTCGTAAGAAAGTTCATACTCTTTGGAAGTTTCGTGATTTTTAACTAAAATCTTTTTGTCCTTTGGAAAAATTTTCATCGCTTCGCTATTTATGCGAACATCGACATTATATTTTTTTATAATATCTTCATCAGTAGTGACAAAGAGCGCATCGCGATTTTCAATAGTATTTCCCACATAATAAGGCAGTCCGCAGTTTGCAAAACTAACATAACTTCCGCGCTCAAGTAAAATGATCTCGGCATTTTCATCTAAACGACGAAGTCTAGCAATGGCAGTTGCTCCGCCAGCCACGCCACCAATAACAACAATTTTCATTTCATATCCTCCATCAAAACATCTATAATTTTTTTAACATCTTCTCTGTTGCAAGAATAATAAATACGGTTCTCCTCTTTTTTACTATCTACAATATTCATGTCCCTCAACTTGCTAAGGTGCTGCGAAATTGCAGATTGCGACACATCCATGCAAGAAGTAATTTCATTTACACTCGTCGGTCCTTCCTGAATTAGTTTTATCAAAAGGCAAAGCCTTATGGGACTCGACATGGCCTTTAATATATCCGATTTTTTGTAAATTTCTTCTTTGTGCTTTTCACTTAATTTCAAAATATCACCCGTCATATTATTATATTAGAATTTACTAATATACTAATATAGTTTTTAGAACTTGTCAATTACTTTTGCAATTAAAAAAGACGGGTCACCCCGCCTTAAAATATAAAACTAAAAATTTTCACTAATTTAAATTGTACATAAATCTAAAAATTAAACTCAAATATTTTTGAAATTTTATTTTAATTTATTTTTTATTTATTTAACAAATACTCATTTATTTCGTTTATATTCTTTTCAGAAATATAGCTTGTGCCATCTTCGACAACAAATCCATCCATATCTACGACTTTGTCTGCAATTTGAAGTTTAGCTTCACTATTTTTTATCTCAACAGACTTATCTCCAATAGAAATTTTAGTTAGATGTTCATCATTATTCCACTCTATTTTTGCTCCAAGAGCTTCATAATATTTTCTAAGATAGAATAAATCTTTGTCCTCTAGCTTGTAGTCGCTTAAATTTACAACTTTATCATTTATATTTAAAACTAAAACTTTATCTGGATTTGTAATTGGCGGAAGACTTCTTGTAGCAACTGTATAAAGAACTGCCAAATCGCTATCCATTTGAGGTTCGACTTTTTCTCCCATTAAATTTTGAAAATCTGTATTTTCATCTACTTTAATCACAAGTCTATTTGAAACTCCTCTGCCATCCTTATCGAAGTGATCGACATCTAGAGAAAATTTAGGATCTTCTGCATTTATTCCAATGACATCTGGAGTCATTTTTGCTGGATAAGACATCATGACTGGAGTATTGTTTTTATAAAAATACTGAATCTTTTCGCCCTTACTAAATTTATGATCTTTTACTACCTCTCCTGTTTTTAAATCAATTTTAAGAATATCCTTTGTATAAAGAAACATTTTTTGTGTCTCTTTATCTTCAGAAGACTTTTCATCCTCAACAAGAATTTGTCCATAATCTGATCCATCTGCAGTCTCAACTACCTTTGCATATTGAGCCTTGAATCCATCTTTATCAGGATTTTTTTCCTGTGCAAATACACTTCCTGAAATAAACAATGTACATGCTAAAATAAAAGTTAAAATCTTTTTCATAATAATCCCTCCATTTAGACGTATTATACCAAAACTCTAAGCTCACTAAACTCTTTTTATAATACTTAATTTAAATGTAATCTAAAATTATTAAAAATATTTTTGCAAAAAAATAAAGGCAATAAATGCCTTTATTATCTGTAGAGATCTCTACTTCCAAATTTAATTTTGCTATTATTTATTGATTTTTGATCTGGATAACCATATTTATCCACTAGAGATCTTAAAAGCACAGCTACTTCTGATCTTCTCATTGATCTTTTCGGATAGAAATTTCCATTTGAATATCCTTTGAGAACCCTCGCTTCGACAAGTGCTCCTACATAGCCTCTAGCTGAGGCGTTAATTGAGGCTGCATCTTTAAATTCATTTGTAGCAGAAACATTATCCTTTAAAGAATACATATAGCCCAAAATTTCTGCGACTTCTTCCCTACTGATTTCTCTGTCAGGATAAAGAGGTCCTGTTGTCGGAGTCAAATAACCCGCCTTAATACCTTTAGCAACTTCACTGTAATACCAGTCTGATGTTTTTACATCAGAAAAAGTAACAGTGTAAGTTTTGTCGAGTTTCGCTAAATTATTTACAACTGCATAAAATTCAGCGCGAGACATATACTCGTCTGGCCTAAAAGTATTGTCTTGATAACCTCTCATTATCCTATTTTCAGTGATGACATTAATGGAATTGGACGCCCAATGGTCTCTTGTGTCGTTAAAAGATCTTGCAAACACAGAATTTGTTAGAATTAGTGTCGAGGAGATTAAGATCAATGAAACTTTTCTAAAAAATTTCATCACAATCACCTTCAACATAATTATATATTAAATAGTAGGAATTTATTAGGGAAATTGTTTTAAAATTGTGTTACAAAATAGAACATTTGTAACATTAATGACATATAAAAAGAGAGTGGTTTATGTATTAATTTACCACTCTCTAAGGGAAGAAAAAAGATGATGAAGTTTTCACTTCTCTTATATTGTACTTTACCGAGATATAATTGTCAAGCCTTTTATGAAAATATTTTCAAAAACTTTTTCTTTTCTTAATACAAGATATTTACTAATTTTCAGCTAATATTTTTAAAAAAATTAAATATCACAAGATATGTTTTCAAGAAATTTATTATTTCACACCTTTGTGTTAAAATGATGATGAGGTGATATTTTGTTAAAAGATACAATTAAAAAAAGACGTTCTGTCAGAAAATATAAAGAAAAAGAAATCGATAGAGAAGTTTTAGAAAATCTTCTAATGTACGCATCAATGGGTCCATCTAATGGCAACTCACATCCCGTAGAATTTATCGTAGTAGACGACAAAGACGAAATCCAAAAATTATCAGAGATGAATTCCTTTGCAACAATGTATCTAGCTGGAGCCCCTGTTATTGTAATAGTGATTGCAAATACAGATATTTGCAAAACTTGGGTCGAAGAATCCTCAATAGCAGCAAGCTACTTGCAACTGCTTTGCGAAGAAGAGGGACTCTCAACATGCTGGATTAACCTTGTCGAAGGCAAAACTCAAGACAAAACTAGCTACGAAGAATACTTTAA
The DNA here is from genome assembly GCA_029983555.1 of Peptoniphilus sp. Lineage (GTDB taxonomy): Bacteria > Bacillota > Clostridia > Tissierellales > Peptoniphilaceae > Peptoniphilus_A. The sequence continues at coordinate 10,721 of JASBZH010000035.1, forward strand.
AGAAGAATTTGGCGTAAAAGCCCCTTACAGAGCTAGCTGTCTAATTCCAATAGGTTACAAAAAAATGGGAACCAAAGATCACGAAGAATTTGACGTAAGTTCTAAAATTCACTACAACAAATTCTAAAAAACATAACTGATCTTCAAAAATCAAGTATCCGAATCTATGAAGATTAGTTCACCTTTGTTTTTATCAACAAGGAGCAAGTAACAGTTGGCAAAATACTCCACAACGCTTGTTCCTTTATTTTTTGTCTTGGAATAAATCTCATAATTATCTAAATCCCTAACAGCCATTCCTTTTTCCATAACATAATCCGTATAAGACTTTAAGTAGTCGTTATTTCTATCCAACTTTTTTAAATCCTTATTTGAATTTAGATCTTTTATAATCGTAAGCATCTCGTCACTTGGAACAATTAACTTGACTGCACTTATTCCGTCGCCATGAAAGCTTGCTTCCCTATAAATTTCCTTATCTCTCTTAGCATTTTTAGAAATATCCACATCAAAAACATATGAAATTCGCTTGGCCGCTTCAATTCGTCTATCAGACAAAGAATATAAAAAAACAGCTCCAATTATAGAAATAGCAATAATTACAAAAATTATCTTTTTTACATATATATCTCTCATATCTACCTCTCATACTTTAAAATATCCGAAACATCGCAGTTTAACGCCTCACAAATTTTCTCAAGTGTCGAAAACCTTATCGCCTTTGCCTTATTATTTTTCAAAATAGAAAGATTTGGAAGAGTAATGCCAACTATCTCTGAAAGCTCCGTCAGGCTCATCTTATTTTTTGCAAGTTCCACATCTAAATTTACAATTATCTTTCCCATAAAAACCTCATATCGTAAGATCATTCTCTTCTTTTAAAACAATACCCTCTGAAACTAAGTCTGAAAGTATAAAGAAAATTTGTGAAATAACTAAAAATATAAAAATTCCAAAACACAAAAATAAATTAGTAATAGAGCCACTCAAATTTAAATTCGTAAAAAATATCATTAGAATCATGGAAAATATACAGCACACAAAAGAAAGAGCAATATTTTGAAGACCGCGAAGCATTGACTTTTGAAAAATATTTCCATCTTTATATAAAATAAGACACTTAAAACCAGTAGCAAGTGCGAAAACTAGCGACAAAATCACAATCTCACACAAAATAAGCATTGGATATCTCATATTAGAAAACTCTGGAAAAAGATCCTCAACCTGTTTTGAAATATCAATTAATTCATAAGAACCAAAAAATAAAATCCCAATTAAAATTAAAAGTGAAGCACCAACTAAAATTACCCTAAACTTTTTCATAACTCACCTCTTTATATAGAGAATAACACTAAAATTATTGAATTACAATAAATATTTATTGTTTTTCGATAAATAAATGAGCTTAATATTATTTATGTGGCACTAAATTTTATTTGTGAGATGAAAAATAAGTATAAAAAAAGAGATTCCAAACTAGAATCTCAATCATCTTAATTATAATAATATTAATTTTTTATTCTATCGTAGCTCCCAAATTTCTTGATATTTCTCTACTTATTTCCAATAAGTACGCGATATTCTCAGCTTCTATTTTTTCATCTAGCAAAGAAGATATATTTGCAATAGCTATTCCAGCTACCACCTTATTCTGGTAGTTAAAAATTGGAGCTCCAAACGCTTTTACTCCCTTGTCTACTTCTTCATTGCTCACTGAGTAACCATTTTTTATTATCAAGTTCATCTCACTATCTACACTTGGATGTTTTTTTCTTACATTTTCAATAGTATTCTTTTGCGACTTCGCATTCAAAAAAGAGTAATATGCCTTAGATGCAGCGCCTTCAAAAAAATTAACTGATTTTCCAATATCACAGAAAAATCGCACATTTTTTACACCATCTACCCTCTCTACAAAAATAAATTTATTATTATTTGCTATTCCAAGAGTCACTGTGGATTTCGTTTTTAACGCAAGATCCTGCATAAAGGGTTTAGCAATACCCCTAATATCTAACTCATTTAAAACCTTTGTGCTAAGTCCTAGTATTCCTACCCCTAATTTGTATTTCTTATTGTCCTCATCTTTATTAACTATATTATAAAACATCAAAGTATTTAATATATTGTATACAGTACTTTTATTAATTTCTGTTATATTACTAATCTCTGTAAGACCTAACGGTTCTATAGAATCTCTAAGTAAAAAAAGCACCTTGACAACATTATCTGTTGATTTTAATTTATTCATTTTTCACCTTAACCAATATTTTCTATCTTTAATATCATTATAACAGATAATAATATTTATATTAGAGCCTTGTTTCAATAAAAAATTATTATCTACAAAAAAATATCCCCAAAATTTAGGGGATATTAAAACCTTTAATTAATTTTTAAAGCACTTAGTTACTTCTAATATTTTAAATATTTATAGCCTTTTCTATAAAAGAATAAGGCGTCATCATAGTTAAATAAACCAAACCACTCACTCTTCCAATATCAACACTACCAGATATTGTGCATCTATTTCTAACTTCTTCTTTAGAATATCCTGTGAATTTTGAAATTCTATCAATTGCATTTTCAATGCCCTCTTCTAATGTAGTGCCACTTCCTACATATTGAACAGGTATTAATTTTGGTATATCACCATTAGCTACATCTTTAAATTTTTGTTCAATATATTTAAGTTCTTCATCTGAATAATAATTTAGCTCTGGACTTAAATCTAAAGAATTTGGTATAATCACTGGACCATCTAGTTTAAAATTTTTAATTAATTTTATATCTACAGTTATACTTCCAGTAACATCTGTAGTATGGCCAGCCAACTCTCCATTGCCTTGCATCGCGTGAACATCACCAAAATACACACCTGCACCTTTCACTTTTACTGGGCTAATAACTATTGATCCCTCTTTTACATTTTTAATGTCCATATGAGCATCAGTAATGTCATCTTTAGTTAAAAATTTATAATCAGTTTTTTGTAAAGATCTAAGAGAATCTCCACAATTCCTAGATGATGGAATATTCTTCTTTGGAGAACATCCTATATTGCCTATAAAAGGCCTTACTCTAGAGTAAACATTTTTTACATCACTGGCATTTAAAATGTAAGATGAAATTTGCTTACTATTTTCAGGAAGATAATCTTTTCCATTGAAAGCATCTTTGGCAATTTGGGAGGAGTCATTTACTGTAAAACCATATTTTCTATCCTCGTCAAACTCCATTGTATAACCATTTTTAATTTTTTGAGGTATTATTTTCTCCCCGCAAACTGCACACACAATCCCATCACTTCCTGTCCCTACAACTTTAGTTTCTGGATTAAGTTTTTTACAATGAGGACAGAATGCTTTAGTAGTTGGATCATCTAAATAATTTCCATTTACAGGTTCTGAAACTCCCGAAGATGAATACTTAGAGACTACATCTATATTTTTTACTTTTATTAATACTGCATCTCCAGGTTCTGCACCTTTTATATATATAGGTTCAGATACTTCGTGTCCACTCTTTATACTCGGAGTAATCATAGGACCCCAGCATCCGGGAGGCAACTCTAGATTTACTGTAGATATATTTTCCACAACATATTTCTGTGGAATATCTCCTCCAATTGTGTCTACATATTTATTTATAAATATCTCTTTTCCCATCAAACAACCTCTTTTATATTCCAAAATATCTCTCTAAAACTTTATCTGAACTTTTTTGTGTCATCTTACTTACTACTATGATTACGATTAGTGATATGAACAATCCCCATACTAGTGGATTAAATCCCAAAGGATTATTAATCTTAAATACATATAACAATAACATAGTCAAAAATCCTGAAATCATTGACCACAATCCTCCCTTTGAAGTAGCTCCTGACCAAAATAAACCAACAGCAATTGGTATAGTAAAAGAAGCAGCAAATCCAGAAATCGCAAATATTACTATTGCTTGTAAAAATGCTGGAGGATTTATAGCAAGTACCATAACTAAAATGCTTATAACACCTGTAGTTATATAGCTATACTTCTTTAATTTATTTTCCTCTAATCTCTCATTCCTATTTCTCTCGATTATATCTCTTATTATTGCAGAACTTGTCGATAATAATAAAGAAGATACAGTACTCATAACAGCTGCAAATGGTGCAGATAACATAATTCCAGCTACTATAGTAGGAGCATAATTAATTACTAAAGTAGGGAAAATTTGATCTGGAACATCAATATTTGGTATCAATACTCTACCTGCTAGTGAACTTAAGAATAAACTCATAAACCATATTAAAGTTACAATGGCAACAAGTACACCTGACTTTTTAACTGTATCTACATCCTTTACAGAGAATAAACGAGTTACAACGTGTGGTTGCGCCATTACTGCTACCCCAAGAACAAAGAACATTGAAAAAGCTGTATTTATAGGTAGCCAATTGTCAGGACCTGGACCATTCATAAGAGCAGGATCTAACTGAGCGAGTGAATTTGAAATATTTGTAAGTCCTCCAACTTTAGTAACCAAAATAATTGCTATAACTACTGAGCCAACTACCATGATTGCACCTTGAAACACATTTGTATATGCTACTCCACGAAGTCCTCCAATTGATGTATATATCCCAACAACTATGGTAAATATAATTATTCCTATAACGTAAGGAATTCCAGTCATAATTTCAAGTATTCTAGCAGCCGCAACATATTGTGAAATCATATAAGAAATACCAAATATAATTATTATTAAAGCGGCAATTAAACCCATTGATCTATTTTCATATCTATCCATAAATAGATCTGGCAATGTCATACAGTTAGCTTCAGTAGCAACAGTAGCAACTCTTCTTCCAATAGCTAGTATACCAATTATACCCAAAACACCTGCTCCTGCTTGCCAAAGAAGTGCAGGCCATCCATATGTATAATACACTGCTGGAGTACCAATAAAAGATCCTCCACTTGTCCAAGATGTTGCCCAAGTAAAAGCTACAAGCCACGGTCCAAATGATCTTCCTCCAACCCAATATTCAGCAGAAAAGTCTTCAGATTTTTGCATTTTTTTATGTGCTAAATATCCTATTACAATTAATACTATAAAATAAGTTAAAAATACAGCATTAACAACAAAAGATGATTTCATTATATTCCTCCTT
>JASBZH010000095.1 GCA_029983555.1 Peptoniphilus sp.
AAATAACTAAGACAGCTCTACTGTTGTGGGTAGAGCTGTTTTTTAATTTTAAAATTAAAACTAAATTAGCTTTAATACTCAAATTATATTATGAAAATTTTTAATTAATATTTATTTGTTATTAAGCATTTAAATTATAAAAAGAAAAGTAGAAAATAATTTTATAATATTTAAATAAAAAGTACTGTATTTGATCAATAGTAGATTTTTTCTTATTTATATATTTTGACGTGAAATATTAAGATTAAGATTATTAGTGTGATTTGAAAATTTTAAAGACAAATTGATTATTTATATAAATTATACTTAGTTATCTTTAACGATTTTAACTATAAATATGTTACACTTATACAATAAGATATTAACAATTTATCGTATTAAGATATTCTTATTTAAAAAGTTTCAAAGAAAAGTATTGGAAAATTTTTTGCTATATTTTTTATTAAAAGTGAAATTAAAAAGAGGAAAGGAAAAGGAGATATAAATATAAAAACATTTTAATTGAAATACTTTATTAATTGCCAAAAATCTATATATTTAGGATGAATTTACAGCAGACAATATGTTTTAAGGTGTAAAAATTTATTAAAGCACACAAATATCAGATTATCACAAGAAATATATTTAATGTTGTCTTATATAACTTAGTATATTTTCTATAAAATTTGATCAATATATTTATATTATTTAGAGTTATTAAGGAGGTTTTCAATTAATATTTTAAAAAAGTTATATAAAAAGCAAATAACCTGTTAAAATATTTCGTCAATAATGTTATATTGAAAATATAAAAAATAAATCTAGTTATAGTAAATAAAAAACAAGATATCGTATGAGTATAGTAATGACAAAATAATTATTATTTATAAGATAATTTAAATACATATTTAAACATTGTATCATTTCTATAAATCAATTTTATAACTGAATTTTAATGTTAAAAATCTTAATACTTTAAGAAATTTTTAAATAAAACACAAAACTATTTTAGATAAAACAATCAATTTAAAAAATTTATTTATAATTATGGAGAATACGTGAGTTATGAAATCAAAAAAATATTCTGGTAATAAGTATAGTAATTTCGTATTGATTCTTATTTCCTTAATAATTTTAAGCATAGCACTTCTTATATTAATTTATTCTAATATTGGGAATGGCAACAAATTGGGAATAAAAGACTCTTCAATTGTTGGAGAGTGGAAATATTTTGCCAGCTCGATCGATAATAATTTTTATAAAGAGGATCTGAACGATGACCAATATATAAATCTTAAAAAAGATGGCAGTGCATCTTTTAAAATCACAAGAGAGATCAAAGATGCAACGTGGAGCGAACTGAGAAATGGTGCTTCAATAAATTATGGAAATAGAGAAATTAATTTATATAAAGAGGACAATGTCTTGATATATAAAAAGGACGAAAAATCAATCTACTTTGTGAAAAATAATGAAAATTCAAAATATAAAGATGAAATTCTTTCAAAAATAGAAGATACCGAAAAGAGAGATCAAAATATCATCGTGAGTGAAATTGATAAAAAAGATACGAAATCACTTAATGGCAAGTGGTACAGATTTGCTTATGAAAATAAGGATGGACTCACTGAAATATCACAGGATGAAATTTCAGAAAATGATGGACTTTTTATTGATAATAAAAAGCTAATAGAAAATAGGAACGGCAAATCTACCAAGGGAACTTTGAAATTTAATAAAGAAGATAAGATTATCGAAGTTTCTCAGGATAAAAAAGACGGAATCATATTACAGATGGACGAAATACTAGTTTTTATAAAGAATGATGAAAGCAATTACTATTTAAAGGATTATAAAGATACAAAACTTATGGACGAATTTTTAGACAAGTTAAAAGAGCAGAAAGGAGAAAATAATGGATAACAATAAATCAAAAAGAGCTTTTGCACTTATATTTGCAATAATTATGATTTTACAAGTTTTTATAGAACCCGTATGTGCAATTGAAAATACTAAAGAGTATAAGACAGAAAAGCTTAATATAGATTCTGATAAGAATAATTCAAAAAATTCTTTCGACTCTAGAAGCTTGTTAGATGAAAATGAGAATAAAGAAAAATCTGAAACCATAATTGTAGATGATAACAAAGATAAAGTTACAGATAGAAAACCACAAGGAAATTTAGAGGTTACAGATAAAGACACTTCAGTTAATAAAGACATATCAGATAAAACAGACATTCCAAAAAACAATAACATTTTAGATAATAATCAAGTTGATGACGATAAAAATAGAAAATATGACTTTTTAAATCCAAATGACAAAGATGAAGAACTAGAACAAGAAGAAGTTCTAAACGGTGTAGAAGTAGATCCTGAGCTCCTCGAAATGTCAAAGGACTTGAGAGCTGGCGGAAGTAAAATATTAAATTATCCAAAAGTAGAATATAAAGAAGGAGATTACATAGATTTAAACGGGTTAAAGATATTAACCCTTGATTTTGATTCTATTCCTAAAATTTGGACAATCGAAGATTTAATGAGATCAGATGCTTTGATAAAACCTAGTAAAACTTCAGCACTAGAAAAGCTAAAAGATAAGGAACAATCCATAGTCATTGAGGTTCCAAATGCAGATCCAGTACAAATCCCTATAATTGTAAAATCTGAAAATGAAAAAGACGAAGAACTGACAGAAGAACAACTTCTTTTTGCAGAGAATTTAAATCCTAAAGAGGCAAAAGTATTTAAAGCCCCTAAGACAGAATACAAATCTTTTGAAAAGATAAATTTAGATGGCATTGAAATTATAGCGAAAACAGCTGATGGAGAAGTAAAACTCTTTACAAGAGATGAGATTCTTGAAAGAGAAGATATAAAAGTTACTCCAGCAGAAGATAGTTTAGCGCCTTCAAATTACTATGACAAATTAAAGGATCAAGAATTTTTAAAGGATGAATCTGCAAATTTACAATCAGCTATATCTAAATATATAGAAGATAATGGAATCGAAGATGTAAAAAAAGAAATCACAATAGAAATTCCCGACTTTGAAAAAATAGTCATTCCAATAGATGTTGAAGATGAGGGTATAGGTTTAACTCCACTTGAGTTATATAATGCTTTAAAAATGGAAAAATCTTCAATGAAGGTCTTAAATATAGATAAAATGACTTACAGAAAAGATGAAGATTTAGATATTTCTAACATTAAACTTCTATTAAAAGATGAAAGTGGAGCACTTCGCATTGTAACTGTTGATGATATCGAAAAAGATTATGACTTTGAAGTAGATAGTTATGATTTTAAATTAGAAAAGAATAAATTAAATGAACAATTCAAGTCAAATTTAAATAAAAATATCGAGAGAGAAGAAAATATTGTCGAAAGAATTGACGGGATAAACAGTGACGACTCTTTGTTAAAAAATCTTTTAAAAGAGAATATTGATGAAAGTAAGAACAAGAAATCAGAAATCGAAGAGCCTAAGCAAACTCATATAACAATTGAATATAAGGATTATAAAAAATTAAACATACCGATGACAATTGTTTCAAATGATGCTGAAATAACAGATCTTGAAGATAATGGAAATCTAGATTTTTCACATTGGGGCCTTGTAATTGACAAAAATAAGGCTATATTCACAGTAACTGTTGATGCTAAAAATTTATCTAATGTAAAGGAGACAGAATTAAACTTCTTAAATATAGATAGAAGTGAGAATGCAAATATAAAAGTAGATAGAGTAGTAAAGACTAACGGAGTGGACGAGGAAGACATAACACTTACAGATCCAATATATAGAATAAATGAAAATTTAGATGATTATAGAAATTTGCCATTAGAAGAGTTGACAGAAAAGCTAAGAGATTTACCAATCTTAAAGTCACTTAATCTTTCAAATAAATTAGAAGTTGGATATAAATATGTATTCTTTGTAGAAGTAAATACACCAAGTAGCGAGAATAAAAAAGCAGTTGGTGAAGTAGAAGAAACTATAGAAAGAGAAGCTGACAAAAGCTTAGATAATTCAGCAGAAAAAGGCGTTACAGAATCTGAAAAATTAGATAATAATTCTAAAAATTTATTGACAGAAGAAGACACAGAAGGAAATAACGAAACATCTAGTTTAGAAATTTCATCAAATAAAAACGGAAAAGTTGAAGAAGTAGAAAGAGAAATACCAAAACTATTAATAGATGTAAAAACTAGAATTTCTGGAGCAGAAGATCGAGAAAATATAATCAATAAAGAGATAATATCAACTGCAATGGATCCAAGCGGATTATTAGTAAATAATGTTTTGGCGAAAGTTCCTGGCGAAACAACTTATCCATATAGTCTACCTTATACATCAAAACAGCACTATGAAAAGGGATTTATGGTTTGGGATATAACGATAGATGCCAAAGAGTTAAAAGATAAATCTGGATCTTTAAGTTATAGTAACTAAGGTTTGTCCCTATATGCATCAAAAGACCAAGGTCTTTCTGACTACAAGGTATCAATCGACGAGCTTAATGTGAATGATGCTTCCTTAAATTCTTGGAATGAATTGTATTTGTATAACAAGACTATTACTAAAGCAAACTTACCTAGTACAATTACTATCCATGTAAAAGCAAAAGTTGATGTACCTGCAAATACTTACACTTTGGGAGTAAGGTTAACGCCGGATGCCAATTATATTGAAAAATTAGGCGAAGAACTTCTAGAGAAAGCTCAAGAAGGCAGCGGATTTACAGGGGCATTTGCCATCATTATTGAATATGTTAAGAATCTTAACTCTCTAGATAAGTTTAAAAAAGGTTTTAACTTAATTGATGTAAGATTACCTTCATCTGAAGCTCCTCAATCCACTTATGATGAGTTTAGAGCAAACTCTTATGGTGATACTACTAGAACCATGTTTGGCTCTTATGATGACAGAAGAGTAAATAAAGAGACCATAGATTTTACAGCTTCAGATACCTTAAGACTTGAAGAAATAAATGACCCTAATATTATGAATGCCCTAGGTGAAGATGTTTATAATAGAAAATTTGAAAATGCAAACCCTGTTAATGCAAATCCTGATATTAAGATTTTCATTCCAAACACCAATGGAAGTTATGATTTAGTTTATAATGTTACAAATGTTTCTCAAAATACTTTTAATAATAAAATTAAATCTATTAGAAATCAAATAATTCCAGGTACCATTATTCAATATACTTGGCAAACAAAGCCAACAAATGAAAAAGAAGCAAGCAAGATTCTTATAGACTTCCAAACAAGAACTGAGGTAGATGGAACAGGTTCAGTTGGAGGAAGTCAAACTGCATCACTTGTAAAAAGACAAGCTGAAGGATTTAACAAGGGATACCATATAGCTTGGCAAACTACACCAACATATACTGATATTCCACTTCCAGGCGGATATATTAACGGAATAGAGACGAAGGAAAATCAAGACTATAAACTTACACCAACTAAAAATGCAGTTATGAGAGTAGTTGAAAATTACGATTTGGTATGGTGTATTAACTGGTCAGCAAAATTCCCAATGCACGAAAATTTCTGGGATGAAGACTTAGATGAATGGCAAATTCAAAGAGTAGAAATTAAAAGTCCGGAAGACTTAAGACCATATCTTCAACAACGTAACGGTCAACTAGCTAGTCCTTACAAACTTGAGTATATATTTGACAGATTAAAACAAGGATTTTATTTCATTGACAAATATCCTACTGAAGTAAATGGGGTTGACTATGACTTAAACCGTACTACTCAGTACAACGGTCTAATGGCAAACTTTATTGGAGAATTAACTACAGATCCTAATATCTATAATACGAGTTTGACACAATATCAAATAACAGCTCAAGATAGGTTTAACACAGAAGCTCTTAAAGGGGTAATAACAACTCACATAGATGAGTGGACGCCTGAAGTTGCAGACTCTGTAAAACTTTATGTTTACCGCAACAGCAAGGATACTAATGGCAATCATACTGGATTAGGGTCTGACACTTATCAAAATGTTATAACAGGAAAAGTTTTTCCACCTATTACAATATCTAAGGTTGACGAAAAAGGATCACCACTTTCTGGTGCAGACTTTAGATTAATATCTGGGGACGGAGATGTAATAACTTGGACAAGTGATAACCAACCGAAAAAATTATATCTAGATCCTGATTCATATACACTGGAAGAAGTTAGAGCTCCTAAGGGAAGAAAACCTATATATCCATATCATTTTACAGTAAGGCAAGAAAAAGATACTGAAAGTAGTATTGAAGAAAAAGATATACCACTATTGAAGTTTAGAGAAAATAAACCAGACTTTGATTTTGAAGATGCAACCTTGATATTTGATAATGACAAGGCAGTGATAAGAGATACTACTAAAAAATTCAATGATACATCTGCAAAAGCTAAATGGTTTGCAGGCGGAAATTTAATAGTAGAAAAGAAATATGTAGAAGAAGACTCATCTATAAAAAACGTTGGTATTTTAGAAGATTGACTTACAATTAAAGTTGCAAATCCAGCTACTACACAAGAAGTTAAGTATGGCGAAGTTATACTGAAAAAAGTGGATTTAAATGGAAGTCCACTTGCCGGAGCAGAGTTTACTTTAACGGGAAATGGATTAAATATCACAAAAACTTCATTTAACGATGGAGAATTGATATTTTCTAGACTTCCAAAGGGAGAATATATAATTAGAGAAACAAAAGCTCCCACAGGATATGAAAAGCTAAATTATCAATATAGAGTTATAGTTAATGAAAATGGCGTGACTAATGTCACAGAAGAGCCGTTAAGTAATGAAATAAATTTCATATCTAAATTTACAATGCCAATAAAGAACTTTACAACTAGGTCTTTTAGGAGCAATATCGACAACCAAAATGGCTTGAGAGTAACTGACTATGAACTAAAGGGTGCTTATAAAGAAAACGGTGAAACTGTTTATGTATCAGCATTTGAGCCAATTTCAATGAAAGTAAAGATGACTCTAGCAAATAATAAAGCTAAAGCAGGAGATACCTTCGATATAGTTTTAGATAAAAAATTGCAACCTAGTGGACTTATTCCAACAGTTGGTAGTGATGCACCAAATGATTTCTACCCACCAGTAATAATGCTTAACAATGAGATAGTTGCAACAGGACATTATAATAAGGAAACGAATAAGATAATATACACATTTACTGATTATGTAGAAACGCACAAAAATGTATCTATGGAATTAGAACTAAATGGTATGGGTCCTAATAGAAAATTAGTCAAAAACAATGGTGACTATACTTTTGCAAATACTATAGCAGGAGATGAAAGAAAAGAGACATTAAACATTGACTATAAGTATAGCAATGTAACTGGCAGTGGCCAATCGAAATGGAAGACTATATACCAAAGAGGATCTAATGCATATCCTGAGTATATGAATTCTAAGCGTTTTATTCCTGAATGGAATAGAGACATAAAAGTTGCAAAACATGTAACTTATTTAAATGTCGATGACACTAGAGGTCCTAACAGACCAACCAGACTAACTTTTAAAGAAATAGAAGGAACAAACAATCTAGATATTTATAATACAGAAATTAAAGTTTATAAAGTTCCAAATGATAAAAAGAAAGACTATTTTGTAGATTCAATGGATCCCGATGTTACAGGACTTGTTGAAGTAAAAAAAGATGTAAAAAAAGTAAATAACTCAATATACATCGAATTTCCATCTTCAAGATCCTACAATGGAGACTTTAAAGACAAAAACGGATACATTGTAATTGCAAATATTCCATTAAAATCATCTAAGGAAGATGTGAACATTTCTTTAGACTGGGATACTTTAGATGATGCTGGTAATACTATTTTGACTAACCTAGACTTTATTCATGCTAATAACTATGTGAGAGTTTTTGGAGACTCTGCTGGTGGTGCAGGAGAGGATTTCATAGATAAACTAGTTCCGAATAAAAAAGATATAAAGGGTAAATTTGAAATTGAAAAGACTGACCAAGACGGACTAGTTCTCAAAGGTGCAAAATTTACTTTAACAAAAGATGATAATCCAACAGTAGTTATAAATAAAACATCTGATGAAAATGGAAAAATATCTTTTGATAATCTAGAAGAGGGAACTTATACACTTGTAGAAAGCGAGGCTCCTGAGGGTTATCAAAAATCTAACAAGACCTGGTCTGTTACAGTAGATAGTAATGGTATAACTACAGTCATAGAAAAAACTCCAGACAAAGCTATGCTTAGAGCTAGAGGTCCAATGTCATATGCCAAACCAATAAATGAAATAACAGGTCAATATGGAGATTTGACTGTTACTACTAACGTTACAGATATTGGCGATGACAAGTATTCCGTATCTTTAGATTTCGAATCTAAAACTCAAAGAGATGTAGAACAAGAAGATATTATAATATTTGTTCCGCAGTTTGAAAAAATGAAAGACTATGGAGCTGACAACTATAGATTGGCTATATTATCAGTACTTCATGACTTAAGGGGATTAGATCAAAGAGGAAATATCCATGTAGGTATAATTGGCTACTCTAATGAAAAAAATGTAGATAGTTATAAGGCTTATAATTCAACAAAAACAACAGATGGATTAATATCTGTTGATGATGCATATCTTTTTGTTAGAGAAAATAAATTAGGTATGTTTACTCCAAAAGAGGGAGTTAAAGATGAAAAAGGACTAATTCAAGCCTTTGATTATGCAGTAGCAGGTTGGATTAGAGATGCTTATGGAAGTGGTACTAATTTCCATGGCAGCAGAAAAAATGCTCATAAAACTTTTATAGTACTATCAGACAGTAACTTTAACTATTACGATATTAGACAATTGAATAATAGTATAGATTCTGCTATAGCCTTTGCAGGACCAGAAAACGCATCTAATATTCCTGAAATAAAGACCATTTTACTTCCAGATGCCAATAAAGATATGTGGTATAACTATTTCGGAAAAACAGATGGCAAACCAGAAGTATCATTTACTTCTCTTAAAGAGAGATTTAATGAAAATCAGTATGAGTCCGGAATGAAATTTTATGGAAAAGATATTGAACATCTTCCGTTAAATATAACTTTAAACAATGACTTCGATATTATAAATGGACCTATTATAAAATTTGATCCAATTACAGGACAATATGTTGAAGAAAATGGATGGAGAATATTTTCTAGCAAGACAGACCTTACAGACGTTGCCTCAGCTGCAGGATGGCACATTAGTGACTATTCTACAACTCCTAAGAAAATAGAACTAAAACCTGGAGAACTTAATTTAAAAGCAGGCAATAGAGCGAATATCAACTTTGAAGTAGAAATTCACGACAAAGATAGTATCACGAAAGATCAGTCTATACCTATAATGAACGATATTACCTTTACTCAAAACGGTGAAACTTATAGAATTCCAGCTCCTAGAGTAATAATCCCATCAGTAAAGACTTTTAATGTGAGTGCTAAATGGGCAGAGTCAACTTCTAAAGAAGATATTAAGGTAGAACTATCTAACGGAGAAACATTAACTCTTACTGGACCTGACTATTCAGTATCGTATCCAGAAAATAAAGTACCTTTAGATACAACTATAACAAATGTTATAGTACCTCAAGGTCACACTTATAAGATAGATGGAGATAATGGAGACTATACTATAGAAATTAGTAGAGACTTAAATTATGTTCCATCAATCAAAGTTAAAAACACAAAGATAGATAATAAAGGCAAATTTACAATTACAAAAAAAGCAGAAGGTGAAAATGGACAAGAAGGAGAACTCCTACCGGGAGCAACATTTGAATTAAGACAAGGTGATAAAGTAGTTGCAACAGAAACATCAGATAATGGAGGAAATATCAGCTTTGATAATCTAGAACCTGGAACTTACACCTTAGTAGAAACAAAAGCACCAGAAGGATATGAGCCTACTAAAGATACATGGACAGTAACAGTAGATGTTAATGGAGTAACGAGTGTAACTCATGACAAAAATGAAATTACTGAATCATCTTTAGAATTATCAAATATCAGTAACAATTTGATGAACTTTTATAATGTAAGATCAAGGATACTTAATCCAACAATTGTAAATGAACCAGATACAAATATTGATGATACGACATTCTTAAATGATGAGACAGTAGGCAAGTCAAAAGTTACAACAAAAGCAACTTATGATAATACTAAAAAGGAATACACTTACAGTCTTGATATAATAGCAGGTAAGGATGAAGGTGCAGTAGGAGTAAAACCAAAAGATATTGTTGTGATAATGCCAAGTACAACTAGTTATTATTCACAAACTTCTAACTTAGGTTTTGATAACTTTAGAAAAGCAGTAGTAGATTGGTTAACTCCAGTAAAAGGAAATGACTCATATAAAGTATCGCTTATAACCTATGCAGGAGGCAATGCTAAACAAGAAATAGGACTTAACTCAGTTGATGACTTTATTACAAAGATTAATAATTTTGAGAAGATTAACACAAATCCAAATAGTACCGGTGTAACAAATGCGTTTAAAGAGGCAGCTACTGTATTAAATGGTGGAAGTGCATCTGATAAGTTAATAGTTCATGCAACTACAACATCACCTTCTACAACTAACCTTACGAACGCTATAAAAGATATAACAACAACTGGTAAGGAATTAACTATTAATCAAATAAACCTTGGCTTTACTAATATTAGTAGTAGCTATAATACTGCTTTTACTAATGCTAAAAACGTAAATAAAATAATTAATAATAGTTTTAGACCAAATGCTCAATATCCACCTGCACAAAGTGTATTTAGAAATGTTCTAGGGGATTTGCCAAACTCTACACCAGATGTTAAAAATGCTAAGCTCGATATATCATTTAACGACAACTTTAACTTTGTAACAGGATCTACAAGTACTAGTAAGAAAGATCCAATCCCTAATGATGGTGGAAGATGGCATGCAGGTTACAGTAATGGAAAGATAACATTAAAAGATGGGGAATTGTCATTAAGCGCTGGTCAAACTGCTCATTTAGAGTTTAGAGTAAAAGCAAGTGGAAATGAACCAAAGGATACTTTAATCCCACTTATAAATGACATTAGCTTTACTCCAAGAACAGGAGCGACTGCAGAAACAATAAGTTCGCCAAAGGTCACAGTCTACGATAAAAAGACTATGGCAATAAAAAATACTCATACAGGCCAAACAGTAGCAGGCGAGATTATAACTGCAAATCTTGTAAGACAAGTTGAAGGTGGACAAGAACAGACAGTAGGAACTATTTCATTAAATTTAAATGGTACAACATGGACAGATCCACTTAGTGTAAAAGATGATAAGGGAAATACCTACACTTATAAATTAAAAAATATAAGTTCATCAGACCAAAAGATAGTAGTAGATACAAAAGAAGCTGAAATATCCAATAATCAAGCGACTATTAGTACTTACTATGACAATAACCAAAAGACCATAACTATTAAAAGTGAACACGATGGTAGTAACTCAGGTACTATAACAGCTACTCTAAGAAGAAGGACAGGAAATGCTAAAGCCATTGACCCAGACTTTAATAAAAACTTAGAGATACCTATTAAAGGTTCGATAGAAGAAAATGTAAAGGATCATGCTGAGAATGGAGATACCTACACTTACTTCCTTGAATCAATTGATACACCTAAAGATGTAACTTATATAACAACGGAATCTAATGATAATCAAATTACAATTAAAACTAGAGACTTTAGAGGATTCTCAGTGGGAGTTAGCTGGAATGGATTAGATCCTATCGGTACTATTAAAGTTAACTTAAGTAATAATGAAAGTGTAACTTTAAGTCCTGAAAATAATTACTTCTATGAAAAGGCAGAAGAAGATATAAATATTACCTCAGTGGAAGGAATTGACGGATATTCTTATATCTATAATGGAGTAAATGGCAAATTTACCATTATGGTAAGCAAGGATGAACAAGAGCCAAATATTGTAATTACAAACAAAAAAGCAGCAAAAGGTCACTTCCAAATTAAAAAGACCAATGAAGATGGAAGTAAGGTTCTAAAAGGAGCAGAGTTTACACTTAAAAAAGCGGACGAAAATTGGAATCCTATAAATGGAGTAGAATCTATAGTTATAACAACTGATGAAGATGGTTATGCTAAATTTGATAACCTATCTGCAGGAAATTATGTCCTTACAGAGACAAAAGCTCTAGCTGGTTATTAAGAGTCAGAAAAGACTTGGAGAATTAGTGTCGATAAAGATGGCAAAGTAACTGTAAAAGAATACATTCCGGGAACTAGCGAGACAACAATTACTGAAACTTTGAATAGTTCAGCAAACACAAAGTTATATCAATACAAATATGGCACGTACACTTACAACGTAGTTTATTTCTGGCAGACTATTGAAAAGTTAGGCGATGGAAGTTATAACGTACTTGTTAATTACAATAAACAATATCAAAACAATTATAATAGGCAGTTGGTTATTAAATTTAACACAAATGATTTTGAAGTTACTGGAAACAATGTAGTAAATGGAGAATACAATCAAAACTTCAACGCTAATATTAACAATAAACCAAGTGTTGGATATCTACAGTTTAACGTAAAACTAAAGAATGATGAAGTCAATGGAGAATCAAGAACTTTACAACCTATAAAATCATGTACTTATCAAAATAGCGAAATGATAGGGGATAGATATTTTGCAACGATTACTCAAACAAAAAATACAGTAACAACTGACCCAACTGAAAAAGATGTAACTCTAACAGATGATGAATTTAATGTTACTAATATAGCCAAAAAACATGATGTTGAGTTTGTAAAATATGGGCGAGAAGAGACAGAAAACGGAAGTGAAGAAATAGTATTAGCTGGCGCAGTCTTCGAACTTTACAAAAAAGATGCATCTGGAAAATACGTCACTACGGGGAAAACTTCTACTTCAGATGCGGAAGGAAAAATTAACTTTAAGGACTTAGAACCAGGAGAATATGAGCTTCATGAAATTTCGGTTCCAGATGGATACTTGCAAATAACAGGTCAAGCTAAGAGTTTTAGAATCAACGTAGACGGAAGTGTAGATGTCAAAGATAAAGATGGCAACTATGTTCCAAATGAAGACTCTGCTAATAAGATTGTCAATCAAAAGATTGGAAAAGAGACATTTACTTTAACTAAAACTGATGAAAATAACAAAGTTTTGCCTGGAGTTAAATTTGAACTTAGAGATGCAAATGACAACATAGTAGCAACTAAAACTACTGGTGATGATGGAAAAATAACATTTGAAAGTCTAAGCCCAGGAAAATATTGGCTAAAAGAAGTAGAAACAGCAAATGGTTTTATTCTAAATAAAGAACCAATTCCTATCGTGCTAGGTATTAAACCTGAAACTGATTGGAAAGTACCGGAAAGTCCAGAAAATCCTAAAGATGTTTCAGAATTGTTCACGTTAGATACTACTGATCCTAAAGTTAACTTTATACGATCTACTAGTGGAAGTGAAACTGTTGTAAATCCTAATAATGGTGAAGGACTTAAGGTCAATGCTAAATTTAAGATAAATGATAGAAATCCAGAAGATATAAATCCTGGAGATACATTTACTTTAAAACTTAGTAGGACTATTGATATCGACGGAATAACAGAATCTCAATCACTTAATTTAAAGAAATTTAATATTATTGGTTCATCTGGAACGCTAGCTGTTGTCACATCTGTGGGACAAGATAGAAAGAGTATAAACTACACATTTACCGACTATGTAGATAAATATACGATAAGAAGCCTCAATCTAACTATGCCGGCCTTTATCGATCGATATGAGGTAAAAAACAAACAGTCAAATGCACCATTATCTATTAGCATAGGAAATGCGATTTATGAAGATAGTATAAATGTTAGTTACGATAACTACGCAAATAATAACTTGCGAACAAAATCATTAGTTACAAAGTTTAATAGAAAGACTGGACAATTTACTACTATTGTTTATTTGAACTCTCAAAAAGATTTCAATTATTATAGAAGCTTTAACTTCTATACAGATGAAAATATTCAAAATGTAAGTATGGAGGTTTATACATTGCCAAATGGTGTGGCTCTACCATGGTCCTTTGGCGTAGATTTCAATAAGCTAAATAAAATCAATGTCAATACATGGAAAGATCAAAACAAGAGAAACAGTTATTGGGCAAACTTAGGAGATTATGGTAGTAGTAATGCCTATGTCATAAAAGTTCAAGGTACAACAGATGTAAAGAATGAAACTAAGCTAGTAACTCATAGTGTTTTCTATAGAACAATAAACGGCTTAAATTATGACCACTCTTGGCAAGCTGAAGTTAATTTCTATTCTCCAGAAACTAACTACCAAGGAGATACTAATATAACAATTGCAAACTTTAAGAACAAGATTGAATACACTAAGATGAGTGGGAAGATTGTTGCCAATGTTCCAAAACCGGATACAGGTGGCGACACTGGAGAAACTCCAGATCAAGCAAATGGTTCGGGATCACAAACAGTTCCAGACCAAGTTCTTAAGGGAGCAGAGTTCGAACTACGAAAACCAGATGGAACAGTCATTGAAAATAGTAAAAAAACTTCTGGAGATGACGGAAAATTCTTCTGGGAAGGACTCCCAGAGGGTGAATATGAAGTTTGGGAAACAAAAGCTCCAGATGGATATAAACTTCCAACAGAAGCTGTATCAAGCTTTAGAGTTGATGAAAATGGAAACATTGTGGATATCAAAAACAACAATTTAATCATAATCAATGAAAAAGAGGACATGAGATTCTATATCGACAAAATTTGGAAGAGTGACGACAATACTTCAAATAGTATAGAAATTGGAACTCTAGAACTTGAGCTTACAGCACCTAAAGGAGAAACTTTCCCTGATACAGTAAAAGCAGAAACAGAAATACCTGATGGTAGGAAGTATAAGATTACTAAAATATCTGATGATAAGAGGACAATCACTATTGAAATTCCATTAAAAGATGCCTATGAAGGAATAACTTCAGAAACAGATAAAGATAAGGGAATTAGGATAGAAGTTCCAAGCGACTGGCCAGATGGAGCTTACACATTAAAAGAAACAAAGGCTCCGGCAGGATATAAGAAGACAGAAGAGAGTGAAAAAGGCTATACAATTGTGATAGATAAAGATACTAAAACAATTATAACTGGCGACAAAACAGTTTTATATCAAAAGGGTGAAAGTGGAGAAACACTAAAAGCACTTGAGATAGTCAATGAAAAAGGGCTATTCCCATCAACAGGTGGAATGGGCACAGCAATCTTTACTGTTGTTGGTATAGCAGCAATGGTAATTGCCTTTGTAGGATATAGACGAAAGAGGGTGAGAGAATGATATTTAGACTTCTCATCCAAATGCCTAGGTATCCGACGGATGTGTTGATTTTTGAGAGAGGTCAAAAAAGAAGTGCGGGTG
>JASBZH010000099.1 GCA_029983555.1 Peptoniphilus sp.
CAGTCACAAAGTTTTTATCCACCAATATTACCTTTCCAATTTCAACACCTCTGTTGTCAGGTCTATCGTAAGAAATAAAATCTCTTCCAAAATCCCCATTAAAAAGTCCCTTAGTAAAACCTCTATTAAAAGCCTGGGTAACATCTTTTTTCTCATTTTTACTTACATTTCCATCAATTGCATTTTTATATGCATTAACTACTGTATAGACATATTCAGGATTTTTCATTCTACCTTCTATTTTAAGAGAATAAGCACCTTTGTTTATCATATTTTTGACATCATTTAAAGTGTTTAAGTCTTTTGGCGATAGATAATATTTTTTATCTCCAATTAGATTTTTGTCTAAATCATAAATTTCATATGGTTTTCTACAGGCCTGAGCGCATTCGCCTCGATTTCCAGATTTTCCACCAATCATCGAACTCATTAGACATTCACCAGAGTAGCTGACACATAGGGCTCCATGTATAAAAGCCTCTATCTCTATTCCAAGGGTAGCTATTTTTTCAATTTCAAATAGCGGAGTCTCTCTTGCCAAAACGACTCTGGAGAACCCCATGTTCTTTAAGAATAAAGCTCCGTAGTAATTATTAATTGCCATTTGTGTAGAAGCATGTATTTCAAAATCAGAAAATTTTTCTCTTATTTTTCTCGCAAGTCCAAAGTCTTGAACAATTAAAGCATCAACTCCAATGTCATAGAGCTTTTGAACGAGAGTTAGCGCCTCTTTCATCTCTTTATCTGAAATTAAAATATTCATAGTGACAAATATTTTGACATTTCTAAGATGTGCAAATTCAACCGCTTCTTTTAATTCTTCTAAATTAAAATTTTTTGCCTTAGCTCTTGCAGAAAACTCACTTGAACCTAAATAAATGGCATCAGCACCTGCTATAATTGCCGCTTTAAGTGCGTCCATATTACCTGCAGGTGCTAATAATTCATACTTATTTCTCATCATAAAGACTTTCTAATTCCCTAGACAAATCGATGATTCTTTTTTGTGCATTATTGTTCTTGGTATCTAATTCTTTTAACTGAGCCTTATATCTTGATATATCTTCTTTCAAATTTGCTATTTCTTTACTCTTATCTACATTCGACTCATTAGCTTTTTTAAGCTTTTCGTCAACTTCCTTTTCTTTTAATTTTAAATCTGAGTACTTAGAAATAGAATTTTTATTATTTGTTTCAAGTTCTTCAATTTTTTTATTTAACTTTTTAATTTCTTCAATTTTTTCTACCATAGATTTTTCATCTACAGCCATGGATTCAATATCTATTTTATCAGCCTTCATTTTTTCAAGTTCATCTAAAATATTCAAAGCACATAGAATTACAGTCTGTACTTGATTTAGTCTATAATTGCTATTGTATATGCTTTTGATTTTTTCATCCAAAGTTTGTGCCAGATTTTTTACGTAAGTCTCATTATCATTGCCACGCACATAAAATTTCATGCCATCTATGGTTACTTCAATTCTTTTATCTGACATTTTTTACCTCCAATTAAGATCTTAGTTTCGCATCAAGATCCTTTTCGATGTCTGATACAATCTCTTCAGATATTTGTGTAACTTCATCATCTTCAAGTGTCCTATCAGACGCTCTAAATACCAAAGAAAAAGCTACAGATTTTTTACCTTCATCAATATTTTCGCCTTCATATATATCAAAAACTTTAAATGACTCTAAAAGATCTTTGCCATGTTTTTTAGAAATTTTTTCGAGTTCAACAGAGTCGATGTCTCTGTCCATTACAAAAGCAAAGTCACGCTTAATAGCTGGGAATTTTGGCATTTCTTTGTAGAGATAATTGTTAATGGTATTCTCAACTATTTTATCAAAATCAAGTTCTGCAACATAAGCTCTCTTTTTAAGTCCATAATTTTTAAGAACTTCTGGGTGAACTTCACCCATTACACCAAGTGATTCTCCATTTAAAAAGATTTCTGCAGATCTACCTGGGTGCAAGTAAGGTTTTTTAACTCTAAGAGTCTCTAAATTATCTATTCCAAGATACCAAAGAACTCTTTCTATTGACTCTTTTAAATAGTAGAAATCTCCAATATCATAAAATCCTAAAGTCAATTTTAGATTTTCGCTAGGAAGCATGTCATCTGTTGGAATAAATGTATTTCCTATTTCAAAACCGCCGACATTTTCATTCCCACGAGCATAATTTTTTGCCAGAGAATCTATCATTGATGGAACTAAAGATGTTCTCATTACAGAGTAGTCTTCGCCAAGAGGGTTTAAAAGTTTTATAATATTTTTTTCATCCTCATCATAATTTGATTTTTTATATGAATCTGGACTGATGAAAGAATAAGTCATAAACTCAGAATATCCAAGTCCAAACAAAATATTTTTAATCTTAATTTCAACATTTCTAAACTTAGGCCTTCCACCTACAGTTAAAGTCCCTACAAGTTTTTTAGGTGTTATATTTTGATATCCATAAATTCTTGCTACTTCTTCTATTAAATCTTCTTCAATATTTAAGTCTAATCTTGTATCTGGAACTTTTGCCATTAAATAGTCATCTTTTATTTCTGTTTCTATTTCTAGTCTATTTAAAATGCTTGCTATCTCTTCTATTGATAACTCAAGTCCAATTAACTTATTGCATTTTTCTTTTCTAAGCTTTATTTCTTTATCTTTATGATGAGTATTATTTGCATCAAAGTTTCCGCCTACAACCTCTGCTATTTGAAGCTTTTCAACAAGTTCACAAACTCTATCCACTGCCTTTTTAGCAAGAACTGGAGAAAGACCTTTCTCAAATCTTGAAGAGGACTCACTTCTAAGACCTAGTCTTCTGGAAGTCTGTCTTATATTCTTTTTGTTGAAATTAGCTCCTTCTAATAAAACTGTAGTTGTTTTTGAAGTAATTTCAGAATCAAGTCCTCCCATAACTCCAGCTACTGCCAAAATTTCGTCGCCATCAGTTATAACTATATCTTCATTACTTAGCTTTCTATCTTCATCATCAAGAGTTTTTGTAACTTCTCCATCTTTTGCCTGTCTAACTACTATTTTTTTATTATTTAGCTTTTCTAAATCAAAAGCATGAAGTGGTTGACCAAGTTCCAACATTACAAAGTTTGTGAGGTCTACTATATTTGAAATTGGCCTTATTCCAGCCTGCATTAAGTAAGATTGCAACCAAAGTGGTGATGGCTTTATCTCCAAATTCTTAAGAACTCTTCCATAATATCTATTGCAATTTTCTGTATCTATTTCAATACCTTCGAGATAATCTTTTATATCGTCTACTTCATTTTTTATTTCTATATTAAAATCTTTTCTCTTTAAGTCGAAAGTTGCAGCTGTTTCAATGGCCATTCCAATTATGCTCAAACAGTCAGGTCTATTTGGAGTTATCTCGAGTTCAAAAACATCGCTGTCCATATTTAAAAGTTTTTTTACATCTTTTCCAAGTTCAACTTCTTCTGGAAAGATATAAATTCCATCTTTTGATTCTTTTGGCACTACTGAAGATGAAAATCCAAGTTCTTCTAGTGAGCAAAGCATTCCATTTGACTCTACTCCTCGAAGCTCTCCCTTTTTAATTTTTACTCCTTTAGCAATAACAGCTCCGTCGATTGCAACTGGCACATATGCCCCTTCAAAAACATTTGGAGCACCTGTTACAATTTGTAAGCTTTTATCTCCAACATTTACATCACAAATTACAAGTTTATCTGCATGTGGATGATTTTCAATTTTTTCTATTTTTCCAATAATTACATTTCTAATTCCATTGTCATTTTCTATTATAGATTCAACGTGGGAGCCTGAGTTAGATAACCCATCAGCTAAATCTTTAACATCTATGTCAAAATCAATGTAATCTTTTAGCCATTTAATTGGTAATAACATTTGGTCCTCCTTAAAATTGTTCTAAAAATTTCTTGTTGTTGTCAAACATCATTCTTATATCCTTAATTTGATATCTAACCATTGCAATCCTGTCTATTCCCATTCCAAAAGCAAATCCAGAATACTTTTCAGGATCAATTCCACAATTTCTTAAAACATTAGGATGAACCATCCCTCCACCTAAAAGTTCCATGCTCCAGCCAGTTCCAGCGCAACTGCTACATCCTTTGCCGCCGCAATTAAAACAAGTGGTATCTACTTCTAAGCTGGGTTCAGTAAATGGAAAATAGTGAGGTCTAAATCTTGTCCTCATGTCTTCCCCAAAAAATGTCTTGACGAAATAATTTAAGGTCTCTATTAAATTTGCCACAGATATATTTTCATCTACAACAAGCCCCTCTAGTTGATGAAACATTGGTGAGTGAGTTGCATCAACCTCGTCTGATCTAAAAACTCTACCTGAACAAACCATTCTTATAGGAGCACCGTGCTCTTTCAGCGCTCTAATTTGCACTGGTGAAGTTTGTGATCTAAGTATAGTGTCTTTATTAAAATAAAAAGTGTCTGTCATGTCACGAGATGGGTGATCTTTTGGAGCATTTAATAAGTCAAAGTTATTTTCTACA
This sequence comes from Peptoniphilus sp., assembly GCA_029983555.1. Classification (GTDB taxonomy): domain Bacteria; phylum Bacillota; class Clostridia; order Tissierellales; family Peptoniphilaceae; genus Peptoniphilus_A. The sequence continues at coordinate 4,515 of JASBZH010000099.1, forward strand.
GTTTCTATTTCCGGTCCATCATAAACTGTAAAACCCATATTGACAAACAAATCTTCAAGATCTTCCAAAGTCTTTTTAAGTGGATGTCTGTGTCCCAAAACTATGTCATTTGTCTTTAGAGTAACGTCAATTCTCTCGTCTAATAATTTTTTATCCAAAAGAATTTTATTTACTTCTTCTTTTTTACTTTCAATTAAATTCTCTATTTCTTGACGCACGTCATTAGCTAAAGCACCCATAACTGGTCTTTCTTCTTTTGAAAGATCTTTCATGCCCTTTAAGATTGAAGTTATCTCTCCCTTTTTGCCTAGGTACTTTACTCGCAAATCATCTATTTCCTTAATTGTATTAGCATTTTCGATCAAGGTCTTTGACTCTTCTCTAATGCTAAGTAACTTTTCCTTCATGGTAACCTCCAATTCTTAGTATAATAATTATAACATAAGTTAAACTATTACGTATTTAAAATCTCATTTTTTAAACGTTTGATGACATTTTAAAGAGTTCTTTAAATAAAAAAAGGAGGGATTTCCCCTCCAAATTTTTATCAGTCAAAAATCAGTAAACCATTCTGAGTTTTATTTTGCGAATTATCTTCTGTATTTTTATCAGAATTTTCATTACTTATTGTAGGTAAGTTTTTATTGGAATTAAGATTTTGATTTTCTTTATTATCTACTTTATTTTGATTATCTTTATTATCAACTTTATTTTGATTTTCTAAACTATTCACTACATTTTCATTTGTATTTGCGTTCTGATTTTTAATTTGCTCATCACTTTCAGTTTGATTTTGAGATTTAGGAGCTTCTTTTTGTTTTTTAGAAACAATAGATATCTCTCTAGTCTTGTCATTATAACTTACAGTCATATTTAATGACTCAGCTACAAATCTAACTGGCACAAATGTCCTATCTTGTGAAATTACAGCAGGCTGATCAATTGTCTTTTCTTCTCCGTTTACAGAAATAGTTTTTGAATTTATTGGAAGTTTTATGGTGTCACTACCACTATTTATTGTAACTACTCTTTGTTCGGCGTTCCATTCAACTTTCCCACCAATAGCTTCAACTATAAATCTAACTGGAACAAGAGTCCTTGAGTTTTTAATAAATGGCTTGCTGTCAAGTTTTAAAGCCTTGCCATTTACACTATAGTTAAGACTTCCAACAGTCATCTTTATAATTTTCGAATCTTTATCAAATATATTTATTTCAGATGATTTATTTCCAACGCTAACTTTAATTTTTGGTGCATCGCCAAGTTTATTTACTTTAATTTTAAATGTGTTTGGATCTAAATTGGCATCCATATCTATAAACTCAAATTTGGCAACTCTAGGTGAAACATTAATATTTTTATTGTTAAATTTTCCCTCAATTTTTACTCCCAAAACGTCTCCATCTTTAACTCTTGCTTTGTCAGTTTTGGCATTTATGCTTTCATAAGAATTTATGTCCTTAATATTTATATCTTTTGTGAAGTTCTCGCCATTATCAGTATTTATATTTAATTTATAGTTCCCTGGAGTTAGTGCAAGATAAGTTCTTCCATTTAATATATTTTTGCCCTCAGAATTTTCTTGAAGAGAATAGTTTCTTCCTTTAATATCTATAGGATTTAAAAATTTGTCCCAGGCAGATTTTAATGTAAAGTCTGTCTGTTGACCTACTATTAAATTAGTCTCTCCTTCAAGTTTTCCGTTTACTATTACTCCAGTATTTTTAGTTGTATTAAATACTCCAAGTCCATTTACTACAGCTCTTTCTCCTGCATTTTTTTCAGGATTTGTAACTCTAGTTCTATTTACATTTCCAAGTTCTCTAACAACCATGGCACTGGAACCGCCACCATCTAAATTCATTGCTTTATAAGAACCCAAATCCAACATGAACTGAGACAATTCTTTTAGACTTGCTCCTTTGGATTTATTTGTCCTTCCTTCAACAGATGCTATAAAGACAGTCTTGCCATTTTGTGATATTCCAACTGCAGTTCTCGCACGAGTTCCACCTATTGAATTAACATCTTTTGTATAATTTTTAACAGCTCCATTTTCAACTAAAAGAGCGTGTCCACCGATCATCATCTTCCAATTTCTATTTGGCTCAACACTAGTTGTAATATTTAACTTGTCTCCAACTTTTACATTTTCTTTTATATATCTTTCAGATCCTCCACTTACTTGCAAAACTTTTTTGCCAGCAGGAATTTTCATATCTAAATTTTTTCTAAAAACAATTTGTTCAACTACGTTGTCACTTGAAAGTAAAACTTCTCCTGCAGTTTTATCTCCTCTAGATTTAGAAGACCAAAAAGAATCATACATTTGAATTTTTGATTCATGTGAATATTCTTTTGATGGTTGATACCAATATGCCGCTTTGTTAAGTCCAGCTATTGCGTAAGATTTTCCATTTGGAGCTGTAACCTTTCCAACAAATTTTGTCATATCAATAAAAGCAGTGTTATTCGTATCGATTCCAAATGACCAAATATCTGTCAAAACTGCTGGTGAAGATTTTAACTCTCCATCTATCATAGAAGCTCCAAGAGGAACCCCTTGCATCTGCATTGAGAAAAAGTCTCCATTTACAAGTGCAACTGCATTAGTCCTATTTGCCATTTGTGATACTGTTGCTTTTTGAGTATATGTTCCTTTACCTGCAACTGTATTAATTTTAATGTAGGGATTATTCAAGTCAACTTTGACTACATTTGCAATGGCTTTTTTCGATCCATTTTTAATTTCATATCTATATCTTATTACTCCAGGCGCAATCTCTTCTTGATCTATAAGAGTATTTGTTGCAAATACATTCAAAGTAACAATTGATATAAACACAAATAAAAATAAAAATGATTTCTTAATTTTATTAAACATTTAATCACCCTTTTAATATCATTACAAATGATAGTATAAACGATGTTAGCTAACAACTCAAAGCCTTATACAAACTTGTAATAAAATCTTAATTAAAAAAGAAATGCTAATAAGCATTTCTCTAAAATAAATTTAAATTGGTCTAGCGAATATCATTTTTCCGGCAGCAGTTTGAATTGCACTTGTAACTACGACATTTACAGTTTCTCCGATTAGATCTTTGCCATCTTCAACAACTATCATCGTACCATCATCGAGATAAGCGAGGCCTTGATTTAATTCCTTGCCCTCTTTTACAATTTGAATTCTCATCTCTTCTCCAGGAAGATATGCAGGTTTTACTGCATTGGCAAGTGCATTTATATTAAGTACTTCTAAATTTTGAACAATTGCCACCTTGTTTAAATTAAAATCATTAGTTACAATTTTTCCACCTAAATCACTAGTGAGTTTAAGTAATTTTGAATCAACTTCTGGTATATCTTCGTACTTGCCTTCAAATATTATTACCGAAATATTTCTAAGTTCTTTAATTGCGGCTACAGTATCGAGCCCTCTTCTACCTCTATTTCTCTTCAATGCATCAGATGAGTCGGCAATGTGCTGCAATTCTTCTAATACGAATACTGGAACTACAAGCGGTCCTTCTAAAAAGCCACTTTTTGCAATATCTAAAACTCTTCCATCAATAATTACAGATGTGTCCAAAATTATTGGCACACCATCGTACTCTTTAGACTTGTCCTTTGTCTTAATAATTTTTTTGTTATTAGACAAAGCCGTTCTAATTTTTTCAGAAACTGTGTCTTTATTGCTCATACCTATTCTAATTCCCAAAAATCCAAACATTCCATACAGCACTATTGAAATAACAGCACCAACATAAGGAATAGGTATTTTGTAAATAGGCTGAGATATTAAAAATGCTATTATAAATCCAATTATAAGACCGATAGCCCCAACAAGGACTTCTGACAAAGGTCTATTTTGAATCTCAGTTTCCCATACATTTAAAAGATCTTCCAAAGCTTTTAAAACCTTTGGCGATAATAATAAAAATATAAGTGCACATAATAAAATGATAGCTACATATATAGCCATTAAGATCTTTGAGCTAGTTACAAAATTAAAAAAATCAAGTTGTTTAATTAAACTAACTACCAATGTACCGACAACTGCACCAATCAAGGTGAATAGTATTTTAAATATAGCAGACACAACTTTACGATTCCTGCTAATAAAAATCACCCCTAACTTAAGGCTTTATTTATGATTCCAGTTATTTCAGAAATATCTTTGTCATAAACTAACGCCATTTCTGAAGCTATAATTTGTCTTGCTTCTGTTAAAATTTTTCTTTCTCCAGTGGATAAAGATTTTTTTTGGTCGAGATTTTCCAAACATTTAACCACTTCAGCTATTTCGATTAAATTTCCAGACTTTATCTTTTCAAAATTATGTCTGTATCTTCTGTTCCAATTCTTTGGAACATCAATTTTTTCATTAGAAGAGAGTTCATCAAGAACTTTGTCCATCTCGTCAACTGTTGTAATTTCTCTTACACCGAGTTTATCGGCAGTTTTTACAGGGACCATGACTTTCAATTGATTAATGGGCAATTTCAAAATGTAGTATTTATGGATAACTCCTAAAATTTCTCTTTCTTCTATTGCTACTATTGTACCAGCTCCGTGCATAGGATAAACAACCTTATCACCAATTTCAAACATATATTACCTCCTAGTGTCCCATTACTAGTATATCAAAAATGATTGATAAAGTAAACTTAACAATATACCACAGTTACATATATTTTGCAAAGGTTATTTATATAATTTTTATGATTTTATATTTAAATTTTATTTAAAAACTAAATCAATCAGCTCGGAAATGTGGGATACTTTAATTAACTTTAATTTCTTAAAATTTTCTTCTTTGACACTGGAATATTTTGAAATATATGCTCTCGTATAGCCCATTCTTTCCGCTTCTCTTAATCTCATCTCAAGACTTGGCACATTTTTAAGTTCGCCCGTTAAACCAACATCAGCTATAAAAACTGAATTTGAAGCTACGGGTTTATTTAATACAGAAGAAACTATGGAAACCATTATAGATAAATTAGAAGCTTGTTCCTTTAGTTTAATTCCACCAGTGGTTTTTACGACAATATTTTTATCGATAAATCTAATACCAGCCCTCTCTTCTAAAATTGAAACGAGAGTGTTTAGATGTTCTCTCCTAATACATTCTGAAATTCTAGATGGATATGGCAAAAACGATTTGGATGTAAGTGCCTCTGTCTCTAAAATTATTGGCCTAGTTCCCTCTCTTATGACTGATAGAGATGAACCAGAAACACCACTGTTTTTCTCCCTTCTGGTCATAAAATATTCAGAAGGATTGTCGATAGAAATCATACCCTCTTCAGTCATGCTAAAAAATCCTATTTCACCAGTAGAGCCATATCTATTCTTAGTAGTAAGAAGTGACCTCAAATCTTCTGAAGAATCTCCATCTATAAGAACGACTGTGTCAACTAAATGCTCGAGACTTCTAACTCCTGCCAGTTCATCTTCCTTAGTCATCTGACCAATCATAAATACCATTCTAGGTCTATTAATATCTTTGGCAATCTCTGTCATTTTATAAGCACATTCCATAGTTTGTGTAGGAGTTCCTGGCCTTTGTGAAAACTCATCTAGAGTAAAAGTCTGTATTGAGTCAATTATTATAAAATCTGGGTCAATACTTTCAATTTGATCTAACACTTGATTTAAAGATGTTGTTGAATAAACCCAGATATTTTCTGATAGATTATTTAAAATTCTCTTTGCTCTCATCTTTATTTGAGTTTCAGATTCTTCTCCAGATGAATACAAAACTTTTAGTCCTTTTTCTGCAAGACTCTGTGAAACTTGCAAAAGTAGCGTGGATTTTCCTGCTCCAGGTTTTGCTGTAAGAATACTTACAGAGTCACGGACGATTCCTCCGCCCATGACTCTGTCAAATTCTTCTATTCCGCTAAGCACTCTCTCGTCTCTTGAGATTTCAACTTCTTGAAGTCTTAGCGCTTTTTTATTTGATTTTTTCTTGATACTTTTATTAGAACTGCTCTCTTCTTCTACTTCTTCTAAAGTATTCCAAGATTCACAGTTGGGACACTTCCCCAAAAAACCATGAGAAATATACCCGCAATTTTTACACTGATATACTGTCTTTCTTTTCATTTTTCTTACTTTTATCCTTTTTAGATTTCTTTATAACTATCTTGTTATATCTTACATCAATTGAAATGTCATCGCCAGCTTTAATCTTTCCGTCAAGATATTCGTCTGCAATTGAATCTTCAACTAATTTTCTAATAGTTTTAGCAAGAGGTCTTGCTCCGTAAACTTTGTCATAACCCTTCTCAACAATATAATTTTTAAGTTTATTAGTGTAGTTTGCAGTTATATCCATTTCTTCAAGTCTCTGATCTACTTCTTGAAGTAGATTTTCAACTATATCTTTTACTTCAGACTTATCAAGTGGTTTAAATACTACTGTTTCATCGACCCTATTTAAAAATTCTGGTCTAAATCTATCCCTAAGAGCTTCACTTATGATTTGTTTCATATTTTCGTACTCGCTCTTCTTTTCATCTTCTGCTGAAGTTGAAAAACCTAAAACAGAATTTTTAGCTAGCATATTCGCACCGACATTTGAAGTCATAATGATGACAGTATTTTTAAAGTTTACAGTTCTACCCTGTGAATCTGTAAGTCTTCCCTCATCAAGAATTTGCAAAAGCACATTAAATACATCTGGGTGTCCTTTTTCTATCTCATCAAATAAAATTACAGAATAAGGATTGCTCCTTACAAGTTCAGTAAGCTGACCACCTTCATCAAATCCTACATATCCTGGAGGTGAACCAATTAGTTTTGATACTGAATGTTTTTCCATATATTCAGACATATCGAGGCGTATTAAATTGTCTTCGCGTCCGAATAAGTTTTTCGCAAGTTTTTTAGCAAGATATGTCTTTCCGACGCCAGTTGGTCCAACAAATATAAATGAACCAATTGGTTTATTTGGATCTTTAAGTCCAATTCTTGCCCTCTTAACTGCCTTAGACAAAGTTATAACAGCATCATCTTGACCCTTAACATCTTTCATCAAGTTTGTGTCTAAATTTTTGAGCTTAACTGTCTCTTCTTTTGTCATTTCCGTTACAGGAATTTTTGCCCAATCAGAAACAATATTTGCTATATGTTCAGGTGTCACTTCTTTTTTGGATTCCTGTTCATTAAATTTTTCTAAAGCTTTTTTATATTCAGATTCTAATTTTTTTTGCTCATCTCTAAGTCTTGCTGCAAGCTCATAATCCTGATCTTTTACAGCTTTATCCTTCTTTTCTTCAACATTTTCTAATTTTTCTTTAAACTCAGTTTCAAATTCAGGAACCTTGTAAGATTCAATTTTAAGTTTTGAACTTGCTTCATCTATTAAGTCTATAGCTTTATCTGGCAAAAATCTGTCATTTAAATACCTATCAGAATATTTAACAGCTGCCTCAATAGTCTCATCACTAATTACAACTTTGTGATGATCCTCATACTTTTTGCGAAGTCCTTTTAATATCTCAATGGAATCTTCAATTGAAGGTTCCTTTACCATAATTGGCATAAGTCTTCTTTCAAAAGCTGGATCTTTTTCAATGTGCTTTCTGTATTCTTCAGTTGTTGTTGCGCCAATTATTTGTATTGTCTTTCTTGTAAGCATTGGCTTTAAAATATTTGATGCATCTAGAGATCCTTCTGCAGCTCCCGCACCCATTAATACGTGCATTTCATCTATAAATAAAATTATATTTTTATTTTGAGAAGCCTCTGATGTAACATTTTTAAGTCTTTCTTCAAAATCTCCTCTATATTTTGAACCAGCTACTATTGAAGAGACATCTAAATTTAAAATAATTTTGTCTTTCATAACTTCTGGCACATCACCATTTACAATTCTAAGAGCAAGTCCTTCAGCTATTGCTGTTTTACCTACTCCTGGCTCTCCAATTAAAACTGGATTATTCTTAGTTCTTCTTGATAAAACTTGAATTATTCTCTTAATCTCTTCATCTCTACCAATTATAGGATCGATCTTTCCATCTTTGGCTTCTTCATTTAAATTAATTGTATACTTATCAAGAGCTTCAGTAGATGCGTTCTCGCCACTTTCTTCTTCTAAATAGTCATCAAGATTATTTAAAATTTCTGATTCCAAATTTTCTATGTCAATTCCAAGTCTTTTTAAAACTAGAATTGCAACACCTTGACCTTCTCGCAAAATCGCAAGCAATATGTGTTCTGTAGATACGGCAACTTCTCCAACTTCTCTTGATATTTCAAATGCAAGCTCAAATATTCTCTTAGTCCTTGGAGTATAGGCAATTGAATTCATAACAGGTCCTTGACCCTTACTTACTATATCCATAACGGCCTCTTTGGCCTTTTGATAATCTATTCCAAGTTTTGATAAAATATGAGCGCCTGTGTCAGTTCCTTCTCTAATTATTCCAAGTAATAAGTGCTCAGATCCAATGTAAGAATGTTTTTGTTCCCTAGCTTCTTGCTGAGCAAATAGTATTGCTTTTTGAGATTTCTCACTAAATCTTCCAAACATACTCATTTATTTAAAAACCTCCTTTACAAGAGCTCTAGATTTATTAGCTCTTAATATATCTCGAGACTTTATATCTAGAATTGCTCCCCTTTGAAGTTGTAAATGGCCATTTTTAAGCTTCATAACCTCATCGTAAAAATCTATATTTCGATTTGGCTTTAAAATAGATAAATCAATACCTAATTTAACATTGCTTATGGCCTCTTCCATCTCATCTTCCGATAATATTCTGGCATCTCTTAAAGTTCCAAGACTTCTATTCACCAAGTCTTCCAATTGAATAATGTTATCTAAATAAAACTTCTTCCTATTTTCTAATTCGATGCCGACAATTTCATTTGCAATAATCTCTAACTTATCAATATAAAACTTCTCTTCGTCTCCAAAAGTGGACTCAAAAAATAAACTAAATACTGAAGCAGAATTTTTACTTCCACCACTTCTATATGGTGTTAATATATAGCCAAGCCTCATAAGACCTTTTGAAATTTCTTCTATTCCAAAATAATTAAGAGCTGGCAAGTGCATTATAACTTGTGGTCTAAGTCCAGTACCAGTGTTTAAAACTCTAGAGTTTAAATATCCAAATTTTGAATCAAAAGAAAAATGAACTATATCTTCTAATTCATCCTCAACTTTATAAACATTTTCGAAGATTTCTTTTAAAGATTTTTCCCTGGAAAACTCTTTAATTTCCAAATGTTCCAAAGTATTTACTACTACATCTGGCATGTTTTCTTTTTCAAAAAATCCTTTATATTTTCTATTTAAAAAACTGCTAGAAAATTTTCCTTCTTCCACGAGTTTTAATCGCTCTAATGATGAAATTTCATCTAGGTTTACTTCTTTATATCCAATTTTTGTAAGAGCACCTTGAAGAGTTTCATAAATCTCTTTGAGTTCCTCTTCACTTGCCTTTATATTAAAGTTATGAGAATCCAAATTCCTATATAGTTTTATTTGATTTCCTATAATAACTTTAGACATTTTTTTCTTCCTTTAAATCCTTTATCTCATCTCTGAGCTCTGCAGCTTTTTCATATTCTTCCATACTTATTGCAATATCGAGCTTAGATTTAAGTTCATTTAATTTTCTATTTAAGAGCAAATATTCATCTGCATTCTTAGGTATCTTACCCTTATAACCATCTTTTAAATTTAATGCGTTCAAATATTTGTCAAATTCTTTCTCAAAAGCTTTGTAGCAATGAGGGCATCCCAAGACTCCAGTATTTTTAAATTCAGTAAAAGTTCTGTTGCAATATTCACAAGCAATATCTTCAGAATCATGATACTGAGGGCCTAATTTTAAAATTCCCTTAAGTGCCTCTTCAATTTTTGACATTATATCTTGATAAGTTGCAAAGTCCATCTTAAATCTCTTTTCAGCGCAGACTTCACATAGATGAACTTCTTCAACTTGATTTTCGTTTATTTTAGTGTAGGAAATTACCGATTCTCTCTCTTTACAAACATCGCATAACATATTATTTCCCCCTCAACTAAACACAACTAACAATATATTTTTTAACAAATTTGCCCTGAGCTCATTTTTATTTTCACTTTCGCCCAAAGCTCTATCAGATAGAGCTACTTTTATAATTTCCATTTCTCTTTTAGTCACTTTATCTTCCCGATAAAGTTCGAGAAGCAAATCATCAGATCTATCTTTTGTTATAGAACTTCCAATATAATCGTAAAATACTTCCAAAGTTTCAACTTGATCTTCAAGTTTAACTTTTACAATTCTTATAAATCCTCCACCACCTCGCCTTGATTCGACATAATAGCCTTTAATAGGCGTAAATCTCGTCGTCAATACGTAATTTATTTGTGAAGGCGCACAATTAAAATGATCTGAAATTTGAGAGCGCTGAATTTCTAAAGATCCACCTGCCTCAAATAATAATTCATTTATAAACTCCTCAATGGAGTTAGAAAGTTTTGCCATATAATCAATCCTTTGACCATCTCTGTCTTTAAAATTAAAAAAATATATTCTTTGACTATCTTTAACCATTGTATTACAAAAAGTATTTCTTGTAAACACCTAGTTGATAATTTATATTAATTAATTTTTTTAAAAACTACTTTTTACTTAAATATTTTGTGAGGAAGATTGTAAAATTAACTTAGCCACATAAAATAAAAAAAGAGTCATGCAACT
>JASBZH010000036.1 GCA_029983555.1 Peptoniphilus sp.
AACATAAATATAACTATTGCAAAAATTATAAATACTGCTAACATTTTGTCTTTTAAATTTCTTACATACATAATTTCCCCCTCAAAACTTTTAAAACTTATTATGTAAATTTATAAAATGGCCTAAATTATATATCTCGGTAATTAATTTTTGTATATATTGTTAATACGTTTAATTATATAATTTAAATATACAAATAGCAATATACTATTGAATATAACTCATTTATTATATAAATTCACCAAATAATAAAACTGATTTTAGATAACAAAAAACTTTTTAATTTAAACTTTTAATATTTTATTAAAAATTTTATAATTTGAAATGTTTTGTAATAGATTGAAATTACAGCATAATTATTTAAAAGTGTAAAAAATTTTACTATGAAGTTTTGTTTTAAATTAAAAAAGGCTGAGGATTTTCCTCAGTCTTAAACTCAATTTGCTTTATTCATATTTTTATATCTCTCGATATTTGAATCATTTAAAAATTCATACGCTGCGTTAATTTCCTGGAATTTTTCTTTAGCTCCTGGCTCTTTATTTAAGTCTGGGTGATATTTTTTTGCCATCTTTCTGTACGCAAGTTTTACTTCGTACTTGTCAGCATTGTAGTTTACTCCCAAAGCATCACAAGATTTTTCATATTGCTGTTTAAATCCCATTCCCATGTTTGGTTGGCCAGGGCCTTGATTTTGTCCTGTATATCTTTGATAGTCACCTGCGTTGTAGCCTCCGAAGTTTCCACTTCCAAAGAATTCTTCAAAGTCTTCCATATTGTCAAAAGTAGTCCAGGTAAAGCCGCCAAAATCTCTAAATCTTCTGTTAAATTCCTCTTCTCTTCTTTTTCTTCTCTCTTCTTCCTCTTTAAGTCTTTCTCTTTCCTTCTTTTGCCAGTAGGCGTGAGAGTATCCAGATATATTTTCAAATTCATTTTCCTTGCCATACAGATAATGATTTGCTCTGTCGTAGAAAAACTCCGTCACAGTGTAGTGTGCATATTCTAAAAATGAAACTGAAACTGAACCTAGCGCAGGCACAATAAGTGCCAAAATAATTATTGGAAATATCCAACTCTTTCCAATTGCAACCCAAGAGAGTGGATTTAAAAGTATCAGTATTATCAAACAACCGCCCATAGAAAGTATCAATAGAAAAAATTGTCTAACTGCAGAAAATAAATCTACAAATATATTTACTATTACTATCAAAAATGTGAGGAGAACGTCTAAAATTTTGCCGACTCCCCTAAAAAAATGTCCCTTTATTTTACTCATTTTTCATCCTTTTTTTATAATCTTCTAAAAATTTTTTATCTTCAATTATTAAATCTCCGTTATTCGCCAAAAACTCCATGTGATGTCTAAATTCGTGAAGCAGAACATCTCTCAATTTATCTTTTAGCTCATCTCTATCTAAATGTCCATACATCTTCATAAAAGATCCATAATAAATTACAATCATATTTCCAAGAATTGACCTCTGATATTCGCCCATTATTATGAGATCATCACTTATAGACTCTTCGTGATATTTTACATCTTCGGATAAAATAATTCCACCATTTAGATGTTCGAAGGCATATTCCGGTATCTCTTCGCAAACTTCGTTTAGAAGTTCTTCAACTTCATCTATTCTAGACATATCGATTCCATTTATGTAATTATTATTCATTTCACCATCGTCACAAAAAGCCATCTAATCACCTCTTCTAAATTAAAAAACTCTAAAATCGAGATTCTTATCTAGATTTATAGAGTTAGTTTATCACAATTATTTATTTTTTTCACTTATTATAATTACAAATACTCTGCCAAACTTTCGCCAGGCACTGAATTTAATAATTTAATTGTATAATCATCTTTTGGATTTTCAAAAATTTCTTCGCTCGGACCACTTTCGATTAACTTTCCACTCTTCATCACGAGAAGGTCATCAGAAATGTGGCGAACAACAGACAAATCGTGAGATATAAATATTATTCCAAGGCCAAGTTCATCTTGAAGTTCTTCTAAAAGATTTATTATTTGAGCCTGGATTGAAACATCTAGTGCAGAAGTTGGCTCATCTGCAACTATTATCTGTGGATCTACAGCAAGAGCTCTTGCAATAGAAATTCTCTGTCTCTGTCCTCCTGAAAATTCATGAGGGTATCTTTCCATTTGACTCTTTGAAAGGCCACATATTTCCATAGTTTTTAGAACCTTTTCGTAAACTTTTTTCTTGTCCCTTTCGCCCATTAAGTTCTTTATTCCAGTTGCGATTATATCTTTACATTTTTTTCTGGGATTTAGTGATGAATATGGATCTTGAAATACCATCTGTATGTCTCGCCTTACGTCCAAAAGCTCTTTTTTATTAGCATTTAGTATATCTATATCTTTATATTTTATCTCTCCAGTAGCATCTTTATAAAGTCCCATTATACACCTTGCAAGAGTGGATTTGCCCGACCCACTTTCTCCAACTATGCCAAGAGTCTTTGCTCTTTTGAGTTCAAAAGATATATTATCTACAGCTAAAAATTCATCTTTACCCTTTCTTCCAAAGGATTTAGAAACATCTTTTGCTTTTAAAATAATTTCATTCATATTATCACCTGTACAAAAAACAGCTAACTTTGTGACCATCAATGTCAATTTCATGAGGCATCTTTTCTTTGCAAATTTTCATGCACTCTTCGCACCTTGGATTGAAATAGCAGTTGTCCTTTAAATCTATTGGACTTGGCACAGAACCTGCAATTGTGTATAACTTCTCCTTCTTTTTGTGAATTGAAGGAATTGATCTCAACAAATTTTTTGTATAAGGATGAAGTGGATTTGTAAAAAGTTCCTTCGCCTCTGCCCTTTCGACTACTTTTCCACAATACATTACATTGACATAGTCTGCAATATCAGAAACCACAGCCAGATCGTGTGTAATTATCATTATTGAGGTGTCAAAGTCATCCTTTAACTTTTCTATTAGTGATAGAACTTCTTTTTGAACTGTCACATCAAGTGCTGTAGTCGGTTCATCTGCAATTAAAAGTTTTGGAGATGATGAGAGTGCCATTGCAATCATAATTCTCTGTCTCATTCCACCAGAAAGTTCGTGCGGATAAGAATTATATATTTCACTGGCTCTAGGTATCTCTACCTTTTCTATCATTTCAATTGACTTTTCCTTGGCAGTCTTTTTATCATAATTAAAATGCTCTTTAAAAACTTCGGACATTTGATATCCTATTTTAAGCGCCGGATTTAGTGAAGTCATTGGCTCTTGAAAGATCATCGATATGTCGTTTCCACGAATTTCTCTCATCTCTTTTTTGTCTAAATTTAAAATATTTTTGCCATCAAAATTTATCTCTCCGGATAATTCAGCAAGAGAAGACTCATCCAAAAGTCCCATAATAGAAAGAGATGTCACAGACTTGCCCGATCCACTTTCGCCAACTATGGCAGTAGTTTTGCCCTTTGGAATGTCAATATTTACTCCATTTACTGCTTTTACGATTTTATCGTCTGATTTAAAATAAACTTTTAAATTCTTTATCTCGAGTATCATGCTACCTCCTATTCCTTGGATCAAAGGCATCTCTAAATCCGTCGCCAACAATGTTTAAAGCGAGTATTGTTATTGCAATTGAAAGTCCTGGAAAAAGTGTCAAGTACGGATAATTTCTAATATATGCTCGACCTTCAGATAGCATCTGTCCCCATTCTGCCTCTGGAGGCATAATTCCCATTCCAATAAAAGAAAGTGATGCGGCAGAAAGTATCGCAACTCCAACTCCAATTGTCGACTGAACTATTATCGGCGCAAAGCAGTTTGGAAGTATTTCTGAAAAAATAAGTTTAAAGTCACCCACTCCAGAAAGCCTTGCCGACTCTACATATTCTAGATTCTTAACAGATAATACCTGACTTCTTACAATCCTCGCATACGAAGGAATCGCCGCAAGTGACACAGAGAGTATTAAATTTCTCATTCCATTTCCAAGTACTGCAGCTATAGCTATAGCCAAAACTAGTTGTGGAATTGAAAGTATTGTGTCCATAACTCTCATTATAACTGCATCAAATGGCCCTTCATAAAATCCTGCAAAAGCACCAATTAAAACTCCAATAGCTGTTGAAATTAAAACTGAAATGAATCCAATCTTTAAAGATATTTTGGCTCCTCTTAAAACCCTTGAAAATATATCTCGTCCAAAATTATCTGTCCCCATCAAGTGAATTGAGCTTGGAGTTTGAAATCTATCTTTTGGGTATTGTTTTGCAAAATCATATGGTGCAATTTTACCTTCAAATATAGCAGCCAAAATTATTAGTATGACTATCACAAGGGCAACTACAGCAACTTTATTTTTTTTATAATTTTTAAAAAATTCTTTTAATCTCTTTCCCATGCTGCACCTACTCTTTTGTCACTTTAATTCTTGGATTTACTATCCCATACATTATATCTACAATTATAGAAATAATAGAGTACATAATCGCTATTAACATTATGCCGCCCAAAATCATTGGATAGTCTCTGGTTTTAATCGACTCTACCATGAGCCTTCCAATTCCCGGTATGGAAAAAATTGTCTCTGTCAAAATACTTCCACCTAAAAGTCCACCAGCTTGAAGTCCTATAGTTGTTATTACTGGAATCATTGCATTTTTTAAAGCGTGAATTAAAATTATAACTTTCTCGCTAAGTCCCTTCGAGTATGCTGTCCTTATATAGTCTTTATCCAATACATCTAACATCGCAGAGCGAGTCATCCTCATGATGACAGCAGAAGATTGAAACCCAAGAGCAATCCAAGGAAGTATCATGTGCTTAAAAGAAGAAAATCCCGAAGCAGGAAGAACCTTTAGCTTTGTTGAAAATAAAATTATAAGTAAAAGTCCAGTCCAAAATATTGGCATAGCAAGTCCAACCATTCCAACTGTCGTAATTATTGAATCTATAAAAGTATTCTTTTTAATTGCAGCAATTACACCAAAAAATATACCGAATATAATTGCAATAATTAAAGAACCACCGGCAAGTTTTAAAGTGTTTGGAAATGCTTGAAGTAAAGATATGCTAACAGACCTTCCTGTCTGATATGAAGTTCCGAGATCAAAATGAAGAACTATATCTTTTAAATATCTTCCATATTGAATTAAAAATGGGTCGTTTAAACCTAAGTTTTGTCTAATAGCTTCTATTGCAGCTTTTGACGCCTCCGGTCCTGCGACAGCTTGAGCTGCATCTCCAGGAGAAAGATACAAAAGTGAGAATACAATAAAGCTTACTCCAATTAAAGTTGGAATTAAAATCAGTATTCTCTTAGATATATATTTAAACATGTTGCCTCCAATACAATTAACAATATTCTTATCGAATTATAAATACCCATTTTATAAAATTTATAAAATATGTATTTAAAGCCAAACAAAAAAGCGACCATAACAGTCGCCTAATTTTTTAAATTATACCGCTAATTTTGCCGCATTTGAAACATACGAAGAAATTCTTTCAATTGCAGTCAAAGTCTTTTCATATAAAAGTCCACTCTCAGGATCACATACTTTTTCTCTCATTCTTACCATGTGATTGTTTCTAAATTTGGAAATTTCTTTTTGAACTTTTTCATTAGATTCTCGCATAAAAGATTTTCTATTATCAATCCCCAAATCTCCCCTAACCGTGTCAAACATCTTCTCTAAAGTAGAATGAAGTTCAGATAGCTCTTCAAGAGATGTGTCAGTAAAAGTAAGCCTTTGATCGTCTCGAAGTTTTGCAACTTCTGCAATATTTTTTATGTGATCGCCAATTCTCTCCAAATCTCTCGATATTCTAAGATACGATGCAAAATTTGAAGAAGTATTCGCATTCATAGGAAGCTCTAGAGAATCAATTATAAATCTCGTGATCTCCTTGTTGAGATAATTGATGACTTCTTCTCTTTTAAAAATTGAATCATATTTATCCTCATCATAATTCTTAAAAATTTCAATTGACTCGTCATAATTTTCCCTTACAAAATCGAGCATTCTGTTAATCTCAGCTCTAACATCAGTAAAAGCTGCAGGAGCATCCTTTACCATTGACTTGTTGATATATACAAGGGACTTCTCTTCTTGTTCCTTGTCCACTCCACTTATTAGAGTAAAAGATAGATCGGCAAGTTTCTTTGCAAAAGGAATAAGAATAACTGTAGTCGCAATATTAAACACAGTGTGGAAGTTTGCAATTTGTGCTGCCGGATAATCCCTCGAATATTTTAAAATTATTTCTCCAATAGGCAAAAACATAGACAAGACAATAAAAATTACAGTACCTATTATGTTAAACAAAACGTGCACTAATGCAGTTCTCTGTGCATTTTTTGATGAACCTATGGAAGATAAAACAGAAGTTATACAAGTACCTATGTTAAAACCAAGAATAATATACATTGAAGAAGACAGCTGTATAATTCCTTGATTAGCTATTGCCTGTAAAATACCAAGAGATGCTGAAGATGATTGCAAAATTGCAGTTACACAACTACCCACAATTACACCAAGAATTGGATTTCTAAACTTAATCATTAAATCCACAAATGTAGGTGAACTTCTGAGAGGTTCCATGGCAGATGACATAAATTCCATTCCCATAAAAAGAAAACCTAGACCTAAAATTGCTTTTCCAAAATACCTTCTCTTCTTTTTCTTAGAGAACTGAGCCATAATAAAACCAATGAATGCAATTATTGGAGCAATTTCAGAAACATTTAGCGCTACCAATTGACCAGTTATAGTAGTACCAATGTTTGCCCCCATGATTATACCAACAGCCTGATAAATAGTCATCATATTTGCATTTACAAATCCAACGACCATTACAGTTGTAGCCGAAGACGACTGGATTACTGCTGTCACAAGAGCACCGACTAAAATAGACTCGAAAAAATTAGAAGTCATTTTTTCAATTACAATCCTGAGTTTGTCGCCTGCAACAAGCTCAAGACCGTCACTCATTTCATTCATTCCATATAAGAAAATAGCGAGTCCACCCAAGAGTCTAAAAAAATAATTTATCGACATATTCTCCTCCGATTTAATATTCATCTAAATCATATAATAAAATGAAAGTTTTTTAAAGAGTTAGTATAATTTTTGTAAAAGTTTTATGTAATATTTTTAAAAATTTTTAATATTTCAGAATATATTCAATGTTGCTTTTATATTCTATAAAAAACTTGTCACAATTTCTTAAATCTAAGTGCATTTTAAAGCTAAGTCTTAAATAATATTTATAAATCGTAAAATAAAAAATATGATGAAAACTATAACAATTTCCATCATATCTTTACTATATAAATGAAGTTTTTTAATAAACTCATCTGTACTAATTTTTAGAAAAAATAGTAATATAAAATATCCCACCATCCAAAGCTAGAATATATTAAAAATATTAGTATCAAAACGACTACAGCCTTTATAACATTTTTCTTTGTATCATTAAAGTTTTTATCATAACAGTAGCGCTCTGCAGTTTTATATCCACCAAATAAAATTGGAATGTTCATCACAATATATAAAATTCTTAAATAAGTATTCATAAAACTTTCAGAACCCAAGTAATCAATCTGATTCTTTTTACCTATAATTTGTAAAGCCAAAAATATAACAATACTTACAATAGAAATTCCATACATCACTTTCTTTTTTCTGTTGTTCCTATTTAAAAAATACACAACACAAAAATAAATAGCAATGCTTATGATGTAGATTAAAATTTGTCTAGTGTTTAATGTCATTTTATAACTCCTCTCTATTGAATTAAATTAGGTTAATAAGCTTGATAAACCACGCCATAACCACACAGAAGTACGAAAATATAGCTTTAAATATATTTAGAGATGAAAAGCCAAGAAATACAACAAATACAAAAATATTTGGTGCCAATAATAAAGCTAGTATAGTCCAAACAATCCAATTTTTCTGAACAAATAATCCGAAAATAAAAGTCACAACAGATAGAAACAATATAAAAGAATCAAGAAAATAAATACTTTTAAAATTTAAATCTCTAAATCCTAAATTATGTATCTCTCTTAACATGTAAGAATTTTGAAGTACAATATCTAAAATGACGAGTATTAATAACACAAATGAAAAAATATAAAATAAATTTCTCGTATTTTTATTTGTATTTAGGGTCATGATAATCTCCTTTAAGAAATCTCTCAACTGTTCGCCTTAATTATATAATATATTTAAAAAATATCAAATAAAAAAACAGAGGCGCAAACCTCTGCCTTAATTAAATATTATTAAGTTATTTTAAAAATTCTTGCAATTTATTTAAAAGCACTCCGTCTGCTACTTCTTTTGCTTTTTCTTCTGATGCTAGTTTTTCTATAAGCTTAACTGCAAGTAACATTGCTGTTGCTGGTCCCATTGATGTGATTATATTTTCATCTTCGACAACGGCTGCATTTACTGGGTTTTTAGCTTTTAATTGTTTTTCTACTCCAGGATAGCATGTAAATTTATCGTCTTTTAATACTTCAGCCTTATCCAAAACTTTTGGTCCTGCGCAAATTCCAGCGACAATTTTATCGCTCTCTTTAAATATTCCTACGCACTCAACAACTTTTTTTCTATTCATTAAGTTAGTTGCACCAGGTTCGCCACCAGGAATGTAAAGCGCTCTATAGTCATCTATTTTTACTTCGTCAATACTCATGTCTGCTACAACTTCTATTCCATGAGAACCTATTACAGTTTTATATCTATCGAGCGAGATGAGATCCACTTTAAGATCTGCACGTCTAAATAAATCAACAACTGTAAGTGCTTCAATTTCTTCAAAGCCTTCTGCCAAAAATACCATTAAATCTTTCATAAGAACCTCCTAATTCTCCATTATACTCTCAATTGCATCTATAATAGAAGCTCTAAAGGCGCTTTCCTCTAGGCTTTTTAGACCTTTAATAGTAGTTCCACCTGATGTTGTAACTTGGTCTTTTAAAACTCCTGGATGCTCTTTTGTTTCATTTACCATTTTAGCTGCACCCATAACTGCTTGTGATACGCACTCATAGGCCATATCCCTTTTCATTCCATAATATACACATGCGTCTGCTGCTGCCTCTATAAACATATATACATACGCCGGCATACATCCGCAGCTAGATTCAAAAATTTTTATGTCCTTTTCTGATACTATTTTTGTCTTTCCAAAAGAAGATAAGACTTCTTCTATTTCTTTAAGTTCATCTTCTTCTATATTTTTGCCAGGACAGATCCCAGTCATTGACTCCATAACTTTGGCTGGTGTATTTGGAAGCGCCATTAAAAACTTCTTACCTTTCAACTTTTCTTCAAGTTTTTTTAAATCAAAGCTACTTGTTATGGAAATTATTATTTGTTTATCAATTATGTCCTTAACTTTTTCCAAAAATTCATCGTATGCGTAAGGCTTAATCGCCACAATTATGGCGTCAGATTTTTCAACTACTTCTCTATCTGTAAGTAAAATATGTGCATTTTCATATTTTTTAAATACATCTCTTTTCTCTTCATGTCTGTCAAAGAGATATGTTTCAATTTTATTTTCTAAAAGACCGTGTGCCATGGCAGAACCCATGTTGCCCAGTCCTACTATTCCTATTTTCATCTTGCACCTCTTTAATATTATACCACCAATTGACCTTTCTAAACTAATATAGCAGGAGTTAGCCTATATACATTTGGAGGTTCTACTTTATGTTATAATAATTTTGGTGAATGAAATGAAAAAAATATCGCTTGTAAAATTATTTTTGACACTTTTTAAAATCAATTCTATAACTTTTGGCGGAGGATATACTATTGTGCCAGCTATTAGAGATGCCTTTGTAAATGATCTTAATGTAATTACAGAGGATGACATGATGAATATTGTCGCTCTAGCTCAAGGTGGACCGGGAGCTATGGCTGTATCGTGTTCTGTTTTAACTGGCTATAGGTTGAGGGGAGCTATTGGAGCAATTATATCGCTTTTGGCCTCAGTTCTTCCATGCCTTATAATTTTATCTATAATAGCTAAATTTTATCAGCAATTTAAGAGCAATTTTTTTATCAATGCAGCTCTTGAAGGTATAAGTGGAGTTATATCTGCAGTTCTTTTAATTACCGTTTATCAAATGGGATTGTCTTCTTTTAAAAGAAATGGAAGATTTGCAGTCGGAATTATTATAATTTCTCTACTTTTCGCCGTATTTACAAATATTAACACGGGACTTATTATTCTTATTTCTGGAGTTTTGGGAATTTTCTATTTTAATATGATTGAGAGGTCAAAAAATGGTTGAACTTTTTACTATATTTTTAAAAATTGGTTGCGTCGCCTTTGGAGGCGGATATGCAGTTATTCCTTTAATTTCTAAATATGTAGTTGAATCTGCTTCTATTTTAACTCCGCGCGAATTTTTGGACCTTGTGTCTATTTCTCAGATGACTCCTGGTCCAATTGCAATTAATGCTGCAACTTTTGTTGGACAAATCTCAGGCGGACTAATTGGTTCAATTGTAACTACTGTAGGCCTCGTCCTTCCGCAGTTTATTTTGATGATGGTACTAGGTTTTTTATTATTTACTAAAAACAAGAGATACAACACTTTAGACTACGCGCTTGAAGGAATTAAAGCTGGAATTGTGCCACTCATACTTTTAACTTCTCTTGATCTTTTTAAAACATCAATTTTTCCTAAGGGATTTTCGATTCAAGAAATAGCCATCCCTGCACTAATAGGTTTTGGTTTTGGATGTCTTTACATTAAAAAAGTAGATCTGTTTAAGCTAATCGCTGTCGGTGCAGTTGTCGGAATACTTGCAAATTATTTATTGTAAGTAGTATGAATTTTGAAACTTTAATTCTACACTAAGAAACCAACTCCCCAAAAATTTTTGGATAGTTGGTTTTCTACAATTATATTGTTCTTATAGGAAAATATATAGTTAAACTTTAGAAGTTTTATCATGTATTTTTTACTAAGATTTCTTTTTATCTATTCTTTTTAATATTTTAATAGATAAATATAGTATCCCTGTTGAACCAATTAGCGTTGGATAAAAAATCATATACAATTTATTGTCATAAATATAATTGTATGTGATATATTTTTGTACATAGTATAATATCAACATTACAAAAAAAGAAATTAATATTTCTTTAACACTAACAAAATCTTTATATTTTTCATTTAAACTTATAAATAGAAATTCACAAACTAAAAGAAAGTTTAAGATATAATTAACAAGATAAATTGACTCGACAAAATCCCCATCTTGTTGTAAGTTAAGATAATAATACCAATATTTTTTACCTCTACCCATATAATTTAAAAAGCGAAAACTTGGTATATTTATAATATCTTTTGTTGTGAAAAATATATATATAAAGATAATAAAAATAATTAATGAAAAAAGTATAAAAACTTTAAAAATATTCTTACTCATAAATTATTTTCTATTAAAGCTAACATTATAACTATTTGATGGTATGTATATATAAGGTCTATCGTTCCATCCCCAAGTAATACTGGCACTTGTTCCAAATTCTCTACTGTAAGAGGAAATAACTTCAGCATATCCTCCAGCATCTCTAACTCTTGATATTTCAGTTTTTGTAAGAACACCTTCTACAGTGCTGACCATACTAAAGGTACCACCGTAGACTCCTGGTAGAAAACCCAATATATCTATTATCAAATCTTTAGGAGTATATGAATATCTATTTAAAAAATAATCATAACTATCAGATCGATTCATGGCAACTACAGACATTTCTGTAGGCTTATAATTAGATACAGGTGCTAAGTACGCTACCGTACCTCCATTTGGAGCATAATATGATTTCTGAGATGCTCTAGCTTTATCAAATATAAAATTATATTTTTCAGCATATTCATGCTTTACTCTTTCTTCAATATTTTTATAAATATATTCTTCAAATACTTGTAAATGTTCTAGAGCATCTTGTTTCTTCAGTTCTTCTTCTAATATTAATTTAGCATTACTTTTCTCTACTTCAATTTGATTATTCATTTCGACAATCAATTCTGCTTCACTTAAAGAATCGTTTGCAAATACCTTCGATGAAAAGCAAATAATTAATAGTAGACTTAAACAAACTATCCAATTTTTCTTAATCAATTAAATTCTCCTTTCAAATTTTTGTTATATTGATACCTTGTACGAATACATTATATCATAGAAAAAAAAAATAGCAAGAATAAGAGCATATAAAAACACCTCTTTTCTATACTTATATTCAATAAATTTTATATATAATAAATCACCTTTTATAATTAACTGCTTATATTTAATCGATATTTGGGTACAAATATTATTTTTTACAAAAAATATCTATTAAAAGATATTTCTGCATACTCAACAAATGTTATATAACCTAAAAAACTGAACCTCTCGTTGAAGTTCAGTCTTTTTGTTTGTATTTATTTTGTCTTGAATTTCTTCTATTTTTCTTTCGATCTCTTTTTTCTTTAGCAGTTCTATAAATATTCATACATATATTGACGACATTTGTAAAAATTATTGTCTTTATCATAAATAAATTTGGAATATAAAATTTAGTCAAGACAGTCAAACTCAAAACTGTCAATATATCTATAAAGTATTCTGCATAAACTATTTTGGAATACGCGTTATTTTCGGACATCTTTAAATTGTCCTTTAAAACATTTAAGAAAAATAAAAACATTATAAATGTATATGTCGCCGTAGTTATATCAATATTAGCTGTTATCATGTAGACTTGTAGCATAAAAAACATGCTGTAATTTAAAATCATTATGACTATCTTATCGGCATTTATCTTTAGTTTTTTAGATTCATATAGTAAAGAAATATCCCAATCACTTGTAAGTGAGTTTAAAATTTTAGTGTCCTTTATCCTCTCAGAAATATAACTTGGAAGTACCGACAATATAAATATTGAGATTAAAATTGATTTTACAACTGTATAAACTCCAGTGCCTAAAAGCCTTGAGAAGTAATTAAAAAAGAATAATATAAGTCCTATTAATCCAGAAATAACGAGAATTTTTAAAAACTTCGTAAAAATTTCATAAGTCTTTCCGCTTATTAAAAATCGACCACCATTTGTATAATAAGCGGCATACTGATAGGGATTACCCAGCTTATTTAAAGTTTTTATTACATCTTTTTCTGTATAGTCTATTGGCAAGCTATCTTCAATCTGGTTTAGCATATTCTCTTTGGCTTCTTTCTGCCTATCGTAAGGAATATACCTCAAAAAATAATATATATATCTATCGACAAGTTCATTGTCTATTAATTTCATATAATCACCCATTTTCCACTATTATATTATAGTCCATATGAAAAATCTTTTAAAGAAATTTACACCATTTATTCAAATATTTTACAATCAATTTTTAAAAGTTGACATAAAAAAACCAGAGTAAAAACTCTGGTTACTTAAAATTTAAATTAGTCTAATACATAAACTTTTACGTTTCTTCTTCCAAATCTCATCGCTTCGCTGTGAGATCCGTAGAATAAATCAATTCTATTTCCCTTGATTGCTCCACCAGTATCTTCTGCTGTGGCGTATCCATAAGATGCAAATCCATCAGTAGTTTCGATATATAATTTTGATCCAAGTGGAATTACTCTAGGGTCAACTGCAACTGCACCAACTCTTGCGCGAGTTCCCATTGCTGTTGTTGAACCTGCTGTAGGATCATAAGCTGTAGCTTGCATTGTTATAACTTTTTTTACACTTTGACCGTTTGGTGTTGTTGGAGCTTTTTTTGTTCCAACTTCTACAACTTCATTAACTGGCTCTTTAGTAATTTCAGTTTTTACAACTTCGCTACTTTCAATCTTTCCATTTACATAAGTATTTAGAACATCTTCAACTTTTTCTCCAGCTACACCTTCTGTTATTACATTAGTTTCGCCTTCAAGCATCTGTGGATTTTCTTTCTTTACAGTTTCAAAAGGTATTTCTACTGCGTTTTGTACTTCTTCTTGATTTACTCTGTCAATCTTAATTGTCATTGCCTCTTGTGCAACTTCATCAAGTGAGACATTTATTCTGTCGAGTTTGTTTAATTTAATATTTAGATTTTCAAGAACTTCGCCAACAGTATAGCCGCTAGCTTCTGTTATAAGTACTTTTCCACCATCTTTTATGTTAAAAGATTTTGGTGAAGTAATTACTATGTCCATGTCCTGAGTAATTTCGCTATCAAGTGAAGGACTTATTGCATCTTTATTTTGAACTTCAATGCCTTCTTTTTCTAAAAACTCACCGACTGTCTTTTCATAAGTGAAGACTGTCTGTTCACTTCCGTTTATATTCAAATTTACATCATTTCCGACAACTTTATTAAAACCCATTGTCAAAGCGGAAATTAAGATTAACAAAATTACAAAAAACTTTGTAAGTCTAACTCTCCTCTTATTCAAAAATATTACCTCCAATAAATTGTTACAAATCCGTAATTTTTGTTACTATTTTGTAACCACTTTTAATCTTTATTGAGTATACGGGATATTTAAAATTTTGTCAAGTTTTGTGTAACTTTTTCGTAACTTTTTACAGTTTTGTAATACTGCTGTCATTTTGTAATACTGTTGTCACATTATATGTAAATTCGTAATATGTTATAAATACTTAGGTGACATTTAATCTTCAAAAAAATTTAAACTAATTTTTAAATTACAAAACAAGTTTCAATTTAAAATAATTTTAGATACATTAATTTATAAATATAAAGTTAAACATTATAGACTTAATTAGACATGTTAAATTGCAAATACATAAACATTTTCTTCTATATATAATAATATATTTTAGTATATTA
>JASBZH010000037.1 GCA_029983555.1 Peptoniphilus sp.
GATGAATCTAATAACGGAAATGACCTTAAGATGAACCTATACAGTTCCCTTGGCCCTACTCGCGATAAAAATGCAGAAGAATGGGACAAGTACTTAAAATTTTCTCATGAAAGTGTAAATGGAAACGGAAGTATTGAGTTTTATGGAGAAAGAAGTGGTGAGATGAAAAGAGGAGCAGATTTTGTGACAGTCGACAGTGCGCCTATCAATAAAGAGGATTTTAGAAACGGCTACACAATCGAAGTTCTCTACTATCTTCCAAAGGACTGGACAGCAAATGATCAGTGGATGGGTCTATTGGC
The DNA here is from genome assembly GCA_029983555.1 of Peptoniphilus sp. Lineage (GTDB taxonomy): Bacteria > Bacillota > Clostridia > Tissierellales > Peptoniphilaceae > Peptoniphilus_A. The sequence continues at coordinate 303 of JASBZH010000037.1, forward strand.
AAGACAGGTTAAAGATAAATCTAATGTAAAAAGCATGGACGAACCAGAACTTGGATCAATGTCACTTGCAGTTTCCAATTGCAAAGAATTTCAATTTTTAACAGCAAATGCAGATGATAATCACAAGATGGATAGCGCCGCATGGGCAATTACCATGGATAAGGGCGGCGAGTGGTATCACTTAGCTATAGTTTCTGACAATCACAGCATCAGGACTTATGTAAATGGAGCAGAGTCATTTAGAGATTATAAATCTAACGACATGGTTGGAATGTTCGCAGATCCAGAGGACGGAAGATTTAGAGTTGGTTCAAGCTACTGGCAAGATGGTGTTAAAACTTTAGATAAGTTTTTAAAGGGAAATATAGAGAGAATTAGAATTACAAATAAACCTCTAGATAAAGATCAGTGGATCGAAAAAAATCCTGAAAAATTAGCGGGCGATTTTGGCAGAAACGACGAATATAATTTGAGAAACGAAAATAATTACAACTTTGTATTTATGCCAGATACTCAAAATACAGTCAAGTTTAAAACTGATGTAATGGAAACAGGAATCGACGAGCTGATTAAGGATAGCGACAGACTAAATATTAAGGGTGTAATGCACCTTGGAGATGTAGTTGAAAATTACGACAATGAAAAGCAGTTTGTCGACGCCTACAGAATATTTTCTAAATTGCCAAAATCAGGCATAAATACTTTGATGATACCTGGAAATCACGATTATTACTATCATAATGAAGATATCAATAAATATATAGATGACTATCACTACAAAAATACTTTTGGTTCAGAATCTGAATTTGCAAGTCTAAATAAAAATATTGTATATTCTCCAAGTGGAAGATCTTCGTATATGAAAGTTAAAGCTGGATCATACGAATATTTAATCTTGTCACTAAGCTGGTTCGACATAGAGATTAACTCTCTTGACTACGACTGGGCCGAAAATGTTTTAAAAGAAAATAAAGAGTGTCCTACAATTGTCACATCGCACAATATTGTGGACTGCTCACCGAGTGAGCCAAACAGCGTAGTTATTTCAAAAGCTGGCCAAAATATTTGGAATTTAATTAAAAAATATGATCAAGTATTTATGACAGTTTCTGGTCACTATCACGGCGCTGGACACAGAATTGAAAAGAACGAGAAAGGCGACGATGTAATACTCGTACTTTCTGACTATCAATTTGGATACAACGGCGGAAATGCATTCTTTAAATTTGCAGAATTTTCAGAAGATGAAAATAAGATTTACCTTTCAACTTACTCACCTTACGCAGCTTCACTTCCACTAGAAGAAAAGGGATTTTTTGATGTAAACTTCATGAACGGCGAAGGAAACGACGATGAGTTTGAATTTAATTTCGACGACAGATTTAAAGATTTAAAGAAATTAGATAAAGATAAAAGTAAAGATGATGAAATTTCTTTAGACCATACAAATAAAAGTCACAGTAAAGAAAATAGCGACAGAAAAACTTATATATTTACACAATCTAAAAAAGTAGATGACAATGACGCTATAGAAATTTCTGATATAGATGGTCATTGGGCAGAAGACATTATCAAAAAAGTTGTCGAAAAAGGATATATGGATTTAATAGATGGAAAATTTTATCCAGAAAAGAAATCTACGAGAATGACTGTTGTAAAGGCACTCGCCAAGATGGAAGATATAAATCCAGATAACTATAAAAAGAAAACTCTAGATGAATTGGATATAAACTCAAAAGAGAGCGGTTATGTAAACTGGGCTATCGAAAACAACATAATTAAAGGATATGATGATGGCACATTTAAGGGTGAAAGACAAATAACGCGAGAAGAGATGGCTTCAATTTTAAATAGATATGTGGAAAATTTAAACAAGAATTTTGAAATTAAAGAAAATATCGAATTTAAAGACCTAAATACAATTTCAGACTGGGCTAAAGATGATGTAAAAAAGGCAGTCGAAAGAGGAATTTTTAAAGGTAGAGATGACGGAAAATTCTATCCACAGGACAATATTAAAAGATCAGAAGTTGCTCAAACAATTGTAAATATCTTAGAAAGATAATAAAAAATAACTAAATAAATTAAAATATTATAAACTACAAAGCTTCAAAAGACTTGTTCTTTTATTAGAGAATATGTAGAAATTTAAACTTATAAATTATCATAAAATAAATTTGTGTTTTATAATTTATGCAAGTATAAGTTTTAAATTTTACTTCTAAAAAAGACGAGATTAATGGAGCTTTTTTTATATAAAAATAAATCAAACAATTAAGCAAATAAATTATCCAAAATACAATTTTTTGTTGTAATTTTTCATGGAAAGTAATACAATAATAATTAAAAATAAGCATACATTAAAGCGAAAAAGAGTTAAACTATAATGCTTTTAGGAGGTATTATATGAAAAGCATCGACTTAGCTAAAGAGATTGAAGATGAGATTATAAGGGATAGACGCGAGCTGCACAAAATTCCAGAATTGCAACTCGAACTTCCACAGACAGTAAACTACATCACAAATGAGCTAAATAAAAATGACATCGAATATAAACTTTTAGTAGATGGCAATGCGATTGTAGCAGAAATTGGTAAAAATGACGGAAAGTGCATTGCAATAAGAGCAGACATGGACGCTCTACCTATCGAAGAAGAAACCGGAGATGAATTTGCATCTACTCACAAGGGTTGTATGCACGCCTGTGGACACGACTCCCACGCTGCCATGGCTCTTGGGGCTGCCAAAATTTTAAAAAAGATAGAAAATGAGCTAAATGGAAAGGTAAAAATATTTTTCCAACCTGGCGAAGAAATTCCAGGTGGAGCTAAGCCAATGATAGACGAGGGTGCGATGGAAAATCCAAAAGTCGACGCGGTCATTGGAATGCACGCCGGAACTCTATTTGACGGAGTAAATAAAGGATCTTTCGGCTACAAAAAGGGACCTATGATGGCTGCAATGGATAGATTTAAAATAATTGTAACTGGAAAGGGCGGCCACGGAGCAAGACCCCACCAAGTAATAGATCCAATAATAATTATTTCTGAAATCAACTTGGGACTTCAAAAGATAATTTCGCGCGAAATCGATCCAAACATCCCCGCACTAATCTCTGTGTGTCAAATACACGGTGGTACTACTCAAAATATTATTCCCAACACAGTTTGGGAAGAAGGAACTGTTAGGAATTTAAACGAAGACACTAGAGACTTTATCGAAAGACGAATGGGAGAAATCGCAGAATACATTGCAAAAGCCTATGGCGCAAAGGCAGAGCTCATTTATGAGAGATTTTATCCAACTGTAATTAACGACAGTGACTTTACAGAATTCGTAAAAAATACTGCTATTGACATGTTTGGAGAAGGTTCAATGATAGAGCTTAAAAATCCGACTATGGGTGGAGAAGATGTGTCATTTTTCTTAAATGAAGCTCCTGGAACATTTTTGGCACTTGAAAATCCAAGAGTTTATCCAGATGGAAAAATTTATCCGCATCACAACTCCAAATTTGACATAGATGAAAGCTTAATGTATAGAGGAACAGCTTTATTTGTAGAAGTTGTGAGGAGATTTTTAAAAGGAGAATAGTATGAAAAACATCAAGCTACATTTAATTGCACTTGCAGTTGTAATAATAGCAGAGCTCATTGGAAAACACAGTTTTGATGTGGGAATCGGAACAATCGTAATACTTCCAATGTTATTTGCCCTTGTCATTGGGATTTTTACAACTCCAAAGTTTTTAAACATTGCAAAGCAAAAAGAAATGGACGATGCAGGCGAGCTTATAACAGTTACACTTTTGCTTTTAATGGCAAAATACGGCACTACAATAGGTCCAACAATTTCAACAATCATAAAATCAACACCAGCACTAATCTTACAAGAATTTGGTAATGTTGGAACTGTTTTAATTGGAGTTCCAATTGGTGTTGCACTTGGACTTAGAAGAGAAGTCATAGGTGGTGCTCACTCAATTGGAAGAGAGCCAAATGTCGCACTTATTGCAGAAAGATATGGTCTTGACACTCCAGAAGGCGAAGGAGTTCTTGGAGTATATATAATCGGAACAGTTTTTGGAACAATATTTATGGGAATTATAGCATCACTTCTTGCAACAGCAACTCCTCTACACCCTTATGCGCTTGCAATGGCATCTGGAGTAGGTTCTGCTTCTATGATGACTGCATCAGTTGGAGCGCTCGTTGAACTCTTCCCTGAAATGGCAGATAAACTTACAGCTTTCGGAGCAGCCTCAAACTTACTTTCAGGCCTTGACGGTGTTTATATGTCTGTATTTATTGCACTTCCTTTCGCAGAAAAGCTCTACAGAATTTGCTACAGAAAAAAATACAAACAAGAACCGCCAAAAAATTATGATGTAAACTCTGGTTCTAATAAATAAGAGGAGGAAAATAAATGAAGTTCAAAAATCAAGTAATTGTACTTGCAATTACAGCAGTTATCTCAGTAATAGCAAACTATATTGGACCTGGAATTAGTCCTCTTCTTGGTATACCGGGCGTAATAATTTTGGCAATACTTTGTATTATAGGAATTGGAATTTCAAATATAATGCCTGGAAATATTCCAGCAGTTGCATATATAGTTACAATCGCTACTATCGCAACAATACCTGGTGTTCCACTTTCAGATAAAGTTAGCTACTACACTTCCAATGTAGATTTCGTAACACTTTGTACACCTATACTTGCATATGCAGGTATTTACACAGGATCAAATTTAGAAAAGCTAAAGAAAACTGGTCCTAAGATTGTAATTCTTGCGATAATAGTAATGCTTGGAACATATATCGGTTCAGCAATAATTGCACAAATAATATTAAAAGCAATTGGTCAAATTTAATAATAATTTTAAAGAGCGCTTGACGCTCTTTTTTATTTAATGTAATTTAAGATTTTATTAAAAAGAGCTTTGTATTTATAGCGTCAACAATATTTTACATTTACTATGGGTATATATTAAAATAATGTTTAGGCTTTTTTACTAGTACATAGAAGAGGTGTAGATATGAAAGATGGTAAAGATGACAACAACAAAAAGGGTCCCAATTACAATGTTTTTAAATATTATTTAATTGCGATACTTTTAATTTTTGCATTCAATTGGATTATTTTGCCAACATTATCTGAAAATAGCATCAGCACAGTAGGATATTCTGATTTCAAAGAGATGTTAGGAAAAAATGAGATTGAAGAAGTTAAATTTGAAGAAAATCAGATTGTTTTTAAAGCAAAAAATGCCAATAGCAGCAAGTCCGAATTTTACAAAACTGGAAAAATCGACGATCCAGATATTATAAATGAACTAGAGAGCAAAAATGTAAAATATGGCTCAGAAATTGTAGAAAAGCCAAGCCTATTTTTATCATTTTTGATAACTTGGGGAGTTCCAATACTCATATTCTTTATGTTAAGAAGAACTCTAATGACTAAAATGAGTTCTATGCAGGGCGGACTTATGAAGGGCAAAAAAATTGAGAAATATAAGCCAACTGGCGAAGATGTGACTTTCGACGATGTGGCTGGCCAAGAGGAAGCTGAGGAGTCTTTAATTGAAATTGTAGATTACCTTAAAAATCCGCAAAAATATGAAAGACTCGGCGCAAAATGCCCTAAGGGAGCACTTCTTGTAGGTCCTCCCGGAACTGGTAAGACTCTACTTGCCAAAGCTGTCGCTGGAGAAAGTCACGTTCCATTCTTTTCAATAGCTGGTTCAGAATTTGTCGAGATGTTCGTGGGACGAGGAGCAGCAAGAGTTAGAGAACTATTTGAAGAGGCAAAGAAGAATGCCCCTTGCATTATTTTTATCGACGAAATTGACACAATCGGCAAAAAGAGAGACTCATCTGGATTTGCCGGAAACGACGAGAGAGAGCAAACTTTAAACCAACTTCTCGCTGAAATGGATGGTTTTGGTGCAAACCTTGGAATTGTAATTTTAGCTGCGACAAATAGGCCAGAGATTTTGGACCCAGCTTTACTTCGTCCAGGAAGATTTGATAGACAAATTAGAGTTGAGCTTCCATCTCTTCAAGATAGAATTGACATTTTAAAGGTACACGCAAAAAATTATCTGCTTGAGGATGACATAGACTATTCACTTATCGCGCGTTCAACTGCAGGTGCATCTGGTGCTCAGCTTGCAAATATTTTAAATGAGGCGGCCCTTCGCGCAGTCAAGATGAACCACGATAAAATAAAACAAGAGGACATTCAAGAGTCCATCGAAGTTGTAATTGCAGGAGCTCAAAAGAAACAGGATATTTTATCCTCCGAAGAGAAAAAGCGTGTAAGCTACCATGAAATTGGCCACGCACTCGTAGCAGCTCTTCAAACTGGATCTGCTCCCGTTGAAAAAATTACAATTATCCCAAGAACTTCAGGTGCTCTTGGATACACACTTCAAGTTCCAAAGGACGAAAAAAATCTATACACAAGAGATGATTTAATAAATCACATCACTACACTTTGCGGCGGCCGTGCAGCAGAAGAAGTTATATTTAACGAAATATCAACAGGAGCTGCAAACGACATCGAAAAGGCAACAGAAGTTGCAAGGGCAATGGTCGTAGAATATGGAATGGCAGAAGAGTTTGGCATGGTTAGGTTTGAAGAACAAGGCTCCAGATATATGGGCGATAAGGGCAACACAACTTGTTCTGAAGCTACTTTAAAAGAAATTGACGATTTAATAATAAAAATTGTAAAGGGCGCTCAAGAAAACGCGCGAAATATGATTGCAGAAAATCGAGAAGCTATGAAGGAATTGGCAGAATTCTTGCTCGATAAAGAAACTATAACAGGTAAAGAATTTATGGAAATCTTTAATAAATATGCAAATGCAGAAGAAATTGAAGAACCTCCAAAAGAAGACTGATTTGTTTAAAAATTTAAAACCATAAAATACAAAACTTCCCTTTGATTGGGGAAGTTTTTATTTTTACTTATTTTTTATATAGGCACTAAAATTTTTTTAAAATATTTAATTTAGATGTCTAATTGGTTTTCTAATTAAATTTCTTCTATAGAGTATAATTAAGGTTATTAAAACTGCTAGATAGAGATTTAAAAGTCTATTTACCATCATCCAATTTAGCGCCATATCTTGAGGAATTAATCTATTATAAGCAGTAAACATCATGAGTTCTGAAAATCCAGCTGCTCCAGGTGTCGTTATAAATTCTACTGCAACTGTTATTAAAGACTGTGCCCTAGTTATGTCAAAAATTCCATAATTTGTAAAACCCATAGCCCTATAAGTAAAATAGGTCATTCCATAATAAAAAAATAACATTACAGCTTGAAGTAAAAATAGCTTAAAAAACTTCCTTTTGTCTGCCACTATAGACATCACATTTGTCTTTATGCCTTCTATATTTTCCATAATAAACTCGGGATCTCTGTAAAATCTTTCCAAAAATGGTATGTTTCTTATTCTATATACTATCGCTATTATAATTCTACTGAGAACATCGCTCTTTACAAAAGCCAAAATAATTGTCAAAAACATAATTAGCTGAACTAATAGTCCAAAATAAAATAATAGTCTCATTTTTTCGTCAAATATCACGTGACGAAGTCCCGTTGTAAGCGAGATAAGTCCGAAAGCATTTAGGCTAAAGTGATACAATATGTTAAATGGAACTATGACAGATAGAGCTTTATCTGCTTTAATTCCATCTCGAATCATAAAATAGAATTGTCCCGGCTGTCCTCCACTTCCAGATAGAGTGAGTTGGCTAAAAAAGTATCTCAAAATCGAATAATTTATACAATTTTTCATTTTCACCCTTTGGCCGAAATTTCTAAACATTTTGTAGAGGCCAATTGCCTCCATTAATCTAAAAAGCATAAAAAATATCATAGCATAGAAGAGGTATTTTTTATTCATTGAAAGAAAGACTTCTTTTAAATTTCTAGGATTTGTCTTTTTATATATTATAAAAATTATTCCAAAAGACAGTGCCAATAGAATTATTAAATTAAATAAAATTTTATTCTTTTTCAACTTTTTCATTTAAAAGACACCTCCTTTTACAAATACTCTTAAAAATTTAAAAAATATATTTATAAAAAGTCGCATAGATTAAAAAATGAAAGACTATATTGGTTTAAAAATTTGATAAGTAAATCTTTATGCAAAAACTTATGTATATACAATATATATCCCATTTTATATCAATTAATAGTTTTACTGATATAATTCTTTAAAGTATGATTTAAAATTTTAAGATTTTATTTAAACTTTGAAAAACATATAAATTATTATACTTTTAGAGTCAATAAATTTTATAAACTATTTGTAATTTTCATATATAGCCAAATTTTATAAAATAAAACCCAGGATCTCTCCTGGGTAATTTTCTATAATCTATTAATTTAAAACTCAGTCCATTTTGATTTCTTCTCTCCAGCCGAATTTATCTTCACTTCTAGCCCACTGAATGTCTGTAAGTCTCTTATAAATTTCGTGAGTCAAATCGCCAGTTTCAAAATTATTTATGACTTCTTCTTCGCCCTTGTAGAATAATTCTCCAATCGGACTTATAACTGCAGCTGTTCCTGTTCCCCAAGCTTCTTTTAGTCTGCCGTCTTTTGCAGCTTTCATCAAATCTTCAACTGCCAAGTGTTCTTCAGAAACTTTGTATCCCATATCTTTTAAAATATGAATTACTGAGTCTCGAGTTACTCCAGGAAGTACAGTTTCTCCTGCTGGTGCTGTTATTACTGTATCGTCAATTAAAAACATAGCATTCATTGAACCGACTTCTTCTACGTATTTTCTGTGAACTCCATCTAGCCAAAGAACCTGTGTATATCCGAGTTTTTCAGCCTTTACTTGTCCCAATAAAGATGCAGCATAATTACCTGCACATTTTGCAAATCCTGTTCCACCAAGGCTTGCACGAGTTAGCTCATCTTCTACATATATTTTAACTGGAGCAAGTCCTTCTTTATAATATGCTCCCACTGGTGAAAGTATTATGCTAAATCTATAAGATTTAGAAGGAGCAACACCTAGCTTAACTTCCTTTGCATACATAAATGGCCTTATATAAAGTGACTCTCCCTCTCCAGTTGGTATCCAATCTTTTTCAACTTTAACAAGAGCTTTAATTGCTTCTATAAACATATCTTCTGGAAGTTCAGGTAAGCACAATCTCTTGTTTGAATTTATAAATCTCTTTGCATTCATATTTGGTCTAAATAGATAGAATTTTCCGTCTTCTCCCTTGTATGCCTTTAGACCTTCAAAGGTAGCTTGTGCATAGTGAAGAACCATGGACGCTGGATCCATATTTACGCCTTCATAAGGTACGATTTGTGCATCATGCCAGCCTTTGTCTTTGTCCCAATCCATGTTGAAGACATAATCTGTAAATATTACTCCAAAACCCAAGTCTCCCTTTGGTTTTTCTTTTAATTTTTCTCTCTTTACGAATTTTATGTCCATTAATCTCCCTACCTTTCTTTGCACTTATATAGATATTTTAACCATTTTACCCTATTTTTAAACTCAATATCTAAAACTAAATTGAATTTATCAAATTAAAATAAATCTTTTTCAGGCAAGTACTTCCAATATCTTTTTGGCATATTTGAAATCATGAGCTTTTGATTTTTCCTCTCGTCTATGGAGATAGCGTTGTAAAAATCTCTCCACATATTTTTAAACTCACTTTCACCTTCCGTCTCTTTAAATAGAAAATTTTCTGCCATATAGAAATCGAGAGTTCCATCAAGGTTAAATGCTCCATAATTTCTCTTGGCGTCGTAAATTATAAAATCTTCGCCTTTAAGTCTATTTTTAAAGTGATTTGTCAAAAACTTTAGAATGTCAGCTTTTGGCGTAAATTCTGCAAATAAAACATTACCTTCAATTTCTCTAAATCTCAATAGTCCCTTGTAGGCGTGAATTTCCCTACCAACTTCTTTTTGAAGACTTAAAAAGTTTACGGCATCGATTTTTTCTGAATATAAAAACTCACTGCCATATGAGTACATTCCCTTTATTGTCCTTGCGATGAAGTCTTCCTTATTTTCACACTCGCTTGCAAACACTAATAAAACCATGTTCAAAAAGTTTTTGCCAAAATTTTTAGCAATTGATTTTTTGACCCTACTCGCTTTATTTTTATCTGTCACAATAAAAGTTTCATCATTAAAAAAATTAATCTGTTTCTTTTTTACACTTATGTGGCAATTATCTAGGACTTTATACTCATCAAAAATAACAGAAAAAAGTCCATTAATGCTGCCATCGTAGTTAAAAAAATGATAACTGCTCATACTTTTTCTCTTTTCTGTCGCTTAGAATATAACTCAAATAGTCCATAGATTTTACCATTCCACCTTTATATACTCCTCCAACTTTTATAAAGTATTTAGCCCTCTTAACAGAAATTTTTAAATTAAGTAGACTGTCATAAGATAAATTCGCAAATTTTCTGGCATTTATAATTCGTCTGGCATAAGTTGGCCCAAAACCTGGTACCCTTATCAGTTCTCCATATGTTGCAGTATTAATTTCGATTGGAAATTTATCGATATTTCTTATTGCCCAGCTCGCCTTTGGATCGAGATTTAAATCCAAATTTGGAACAGAATTATTTGTGATCTCCTCTGCCTCAAATCTATAAAATCTCATCAACCAATCAGCCTGATATAACCTGTGTTCTCGAATTAGAGGAACTTTTGTAATTCCCTTTGTAAACATGCTTTTAACAGCAGGCACATATCCAGAATAATAGACTCTCTTTAGATTATAATCTTTATACAAACTAGAAGACCTCTTTAAAATTACATAATCACTCTCGCGAGATGCGCCGACAATCATCTGTGTCGTTTGACCTGCTGGGACAAAACTTTCTGAGTGTCTGTATTTCTTTTTGTCCTCCCTATTTTCCAATATAAAATTTTTAACATCAGACATTGGACTATAGATTGAGGAATAAGTCTTGGACGGTGCAAGTAAAGAAAGTGCTTTTTGCGTTGGAAGTTCAATATTTATGCTCATTCTGTCAACTAAACTTCCAAGTTTTTTTATTAAAACAGTGTTTGCTCCAGGAATTGCCTTCATGTGAATGTACCCATTAAAATTGTATTCATTTCTAAGAATTTCTGCTGTATTTATGAGTAGTTCCATGGTGTAGTCGGGATTTTGTATAACAGCAGAAGACAAAAACAAACCTTCAATATAATTTCTCTTGTAAAAATTTATTGTAATATCAGCCACTTCTCTTGGACTAAATTCAGCTCTTTTTATATCAGAACTCCTGCGGTTTACACAGTATTCGCAGTCGTAGACACATTTATTAGTAAGAAGAATTTTTAAAAGAGAAATGCACCTTCCATCCTCGCTCCAACTGTGACAAATCCCACTGTAGCTCGCATTTCCAATTCCATTTTTAGAATTTTTCCTCTTAGATCCAGATGAAGAACATGAGACATCATACTTCGCAGAATCAGCCAATATCTTTAGTTTTTCATTAATATCCATACTGAACCTCAATTCTTTTAAAACTTATGTTTATTATATTTTAACATTTTTTATAGGAAAATTAAATATATGTTCACAAGTTGTGCCATAATTTTAAAAAAGTAATGAGATTTTTTAAATAAAACTTCGATTACAAAAAACTGTTAGAAATTCTAACAGCTTCCTTTCTAAAATATTAATTTGAAATAAATATAAATATCTTTTAAGATTACTAAACTTTTAAAGTTTATAATTTAACAAATTATTAGTTTATAATTAAAATTAAATAATTTGAGTCTCTTTGTCAAAAAGTGTCTTATATCCAAAGAAAAGTGATCCAAAAGATGCACAAATTACACCAGTTGATATTGCGATCATTATAGCTATTTGATACATTATGGCAGTGTTTGGAAGAGTTCCTGCCAAAATTTGTCCAGTCATCATTCCTGGAAGGGATACAATTCCCATTCCGAGCATTGAATTTAAAGTTGGAAGAAAAGCCGTCTCAAAAGCTTGTCTTACAAATGGAAGTAAAATTTTATCAGCTGATGCTCCAACCGACAAAAGTGCATTTATCTTTGCCCTTTGTCCCACCAAAGATTCTCTAAAAGTCTTAATACCAAGAGTCGTTCCATTCATAATATTTCCCATAATCATGCCAGAAATTGGAATTACATACTGCGGATTTACAATATTTTCTCCAACTACGATGTATATGAAGTAAAAAATTATAAACAGGCCCGAAATTGAAATTGATAGCGCAATTACTCGTTTAAATCCTTTGTTTAAATCTTTATTTTTAGAAATAACCCTATAAATTGTAAAGGCCGTCATTGCGATTAAATAAGCTATTGTAAAAAGTGGATTTGGATTTTTAAATATATAAGTTAAAATAAAACCTGCAATTACAAGTTGCAAAGTCATCTTCATGCTCGCCACTATCAAAAGTTTTGTCTGATCTACTTTGTATTTTTTCATTATAAATAAAACTATAAGTAGAAGCATGTAGATTAAGAGAAACTGTCCAATTTGTATCTTTATGACATTCATCTTTCTCCCCCAAATTCTATCGTAAATTCAGAATATTTATCGACAATTTCATCATTGTGAGATACACAAACTGAAGTTATATCATTTTCTTTAAAATAATTTTTCAAACTTTTCATGAGTTCATTAGAAGTAGAAATATCTAAAGCTGAAGTTGGCTCATCAAGTAAGACCACCTTTGGTTTTAAGGACAAAAAAATTGCCAAGAAAACCCTCTGTCTCTCTCCTCCAGATAAATTTAAAACATTACTAGTAATATCTTTATCAAGGCAAGCGAGTTTTAAAAATGTATTCATTTCATCTTCTGAAATAACTTCTTCATCTCTTGCTTCAAAATAGAATTTAAAATTGTCATAAATCGTACCTTCTGTTAAAAATACCTCTTGGGGAACGAGCAAAACCTCTTTTCTGTAGTCCAAAACGGGATAATCTTTAATATTTTTATCTTCATAGAAAATTTCTCCCTGTGAAGGAAGAAGAGTTCTGTTCAAAAGCTTTAAATACGTACTCTTTCCGCTGCCACTTTTACCCCTTATAAAAGTAAAAGTATTCTTCTTTATATCAATTTTTGGATAAACTAAAATATCAGAAAAACTCAGTCCTTCTGTAGATTTTATTATAGACATATTATTCCTTTCTTTTATTTTATTTATATCCATTATACGATATATGAATAGATTTGAATATTATATCTAAGTAAAATAACAATATAAAAACCTCTAACCAAAAATGATTAGAGGTTCTTTTTAATCTTTTAATCGCTTTTTAAAGCGTGAATAACTAAACGCCTGTCATTCTTTACACAAGTTTGAAGTGTAAGTATTTTATCTTCTTTACTTGGTATTTGAAATTTTAAAATGTTTTTTTCACTCCAGCGATCTGTAAATTTTTTCCAACTATCTCCTTCATAATTTTTAGATCTATAATTATCGTAGGGATCGGCAATATATACTGCTCGAATTTCATAAGATTTTTTGCCTTCTGCCGTTAGAAGTTTAATTGTTGGAGCATTTTTTAAATAATTCGGATCTTGATACTTTAAAAGTTTTCCAAATATTTTTTCTCCACGAATATTATGTCCATAGATAATGCTATTTTGATCACTAAATTCATCATCATTATCTTTATCCAAAAATGGTGCTCCATAAAGATTATAATTTCCCTTAAAGTCATGATTTAGATAGTAGTCATTATCTTTACCTTGAACTACAGGAAAGTCGATCTCTGTTCCTGGAATTGAAATCCAAGCAACTATATTTGGGTTTTCTAATTTTAGGACACTAAATTCTTTTATCTCAGCCTGTTTAGAATTTGTATTTACATTAGCATCAAGCTTTACTGATTGAATTTCCTCTTGTCCCTTTTTAAAATCAAGATCGCCCTTTGCCCTTATAAAGAGTTTATATCCAGAAAATATCACTATT
>JASBZH010000038.1 GCA_029983555.1 Peptoniphilus sp.
GAATGTCCACATCTCTTTTAATTTATATTGTATTTTACCTAATTATATATTAAATAGAACTTGCCAATTATTATTAAATTTTATAAAGTATCTCCAAAAAACTCTAATTTATTATAATTGTAAAAATATACCTATTATCTTTTACTATTATTTCATAATCATATTTTAGTTTATCCAAAGCCTCTTTAACTATAGATAGACCAAGACCTGTCGATTTTCTCGAATTATCTAAAACTCTCATTCTATCAAGTAGATATATATAATTTCCATCTTCTAAATCAGTATCATTTGAAAAGATAATTTTTAATGAGTCTATTCTTTCTATCTTAACTTCATTGTTGCCAAGAGAATACTTATACATATTATCTAACAAATTGTTAAAAACAATAGATAGAAGTTTTTTAGATGAATAAATTACTTCGTCCTCTTCTAAAATATCAACAGCTATACTCTTACCTGCTTCACTAAAGACATCATAATAATTTATAAGAGACGCGTTTAAAACTTCATTTAGCTTAAGCTTTTCATATTCACTCCCATAAGATCCACTGGCAATAAGTGAATATTCATAAAATTTTTCAATTAAATCTTTAAGTTGATTTGCCTTTACAAGAGATATATCCAGATACCTCTTGTTATCCTCATCCTCTTCATCAATTAGGCTTAAATATCCAATTATTGAAGTAAGAGGAGTTCTCAAATCGTGAGACAAGTTAGCTAAAAGATCCCTATAATCTTTGTCAAGTTGTATAATCTCCTTGTTCTTTTCATTGATTTCATAAAGGATCTTTTCATAGATCTCTGAGATCTCTTTTTGAGTATCATTAAAATCTGAATTGTCTATCCTTGAAAGATCCATATTTTCTTTTTTTAACTTCAAATCCTCTAAAAGTTTTTCATTAGATTTTTGTAGCTTTACATATTTAATTGTAATAAAAATTATAATTAAAATTAAACAAATTACTAAAATTATAGGACTTCTTCCTTTCTAATTAATCTAAATCTCTCGTCCTCATTAAATAAATAGATAGAGCCATAAATAAAATTATAAAAAATACAGATAAAATAATTTGCACTCTAAAATCTGCAAAACTTAGACTAGCAGTTCCACTTAAAGTCACAAGAGACGATGCAATTTTAAACGCACTAGATGGCATGTAAGTGGAAATTTCCATAATAATTTGTGATCTTAAAATCATTCCCAAGTATTTTACAATTGAGTCTAAAAACACTGTATAAATGATTGTAATAGCTGACCATACAAATTCACCACTTATTTGCAGTGCCAACAAATTCATAAATGCAATTCCTGAAATCATTGGAAGAGATAAAATTGCAATACTGTTTATTAAATCAATTATATATTTTACTGAATTACCGTCAAGACCATATAAAATCTTTACTATCAACACATGAAGACCAAAAATTGCAATTGCAAAGATTATACAAAAAATTATACTTTCAATGAATTTTGAAATGGCAATAGCTTCTTTAGAAATCCCACATTCAACAGCTCTTAACATTCCCCTTTCTTTTTTTTCTTCTACATAAAATATAGATGAAACTATAAAAGCAACATATGGGAGCATAGTTACTACAGCTTGATTTGCAATAATTATAAGAAGTTCACTTGGCGTATAACCCATTGCTTGCTGACCAGGGCTTAAAAGATTATTTTGTCCTCCCAAAGATCTAAATAATAATATATTCACAATTACTACAAATGCAACTGCTATAAGTAATCCTATTTCTGTGTTTCTCCTTGAAAGAGCTCTTTTAAAATCGGTCTTAAAGTATTTATTCATTTTGACCTCCCATTAATTTTACATAATATTCCTCTAGAGTAGATTTTTTGTGATAGATTTCATTTAAATAAACATTATTCTTCGCCATTTCCATTTGAATTGTAAGAATATCAATGTCATCAAATACTCTTATCTCGCCTTTATTCATTACCTTAAAATCTTGTATGCCTAAATTTTCTTCCAAAATATTTACTATTTTATTTAAATTCTTGTCTTCTCCTACAATTTTTATATAGTCCTTAACTTTAGACTCAAGCTCTTCTCTTGTAATTTCCTCTAGCATCTTACCGCTTTTTATAAAGCCAATTCTATTTGCTATTAAGGAAAGCTCATTTAAGATGTGAGAAGATACTACAATTGTCGTGTTCCACTCTTTGTTTATCTTAATTAAAAAATTTCTAAGTTCAACAATTCCCTCAGGGTCAAGTCCATTAATCGGCTCATCTAATATTAAAACTCTAGGCCTATTCATAAGTGAAGCAACAATACCAAGCCTTTGTTTCATTCCAGTTGAATAAGTTTTTACTTTTTTATTTAACGCATGATCAATTTTAAAGAATTTTGCTATCTCAAATGTTTCCTTAGGAACTTCAATCCCTTTTAAATCTGCAATATATTTTAAATTTTGAATCCCAGTAAAATATGAATAAAAAGATGCTTCTTCTACCAAAAATCCAAAGCTATTTCTTACTTCTATATTTTTATCTAGATCTTTGTCAAATACACTAACTTCACCATCATCTTTATCTATATAACCTGCCAATATTTTAAGTAAAGTGGATTTTCCTGCTCCATTTGCACCAACCAATCCATAAATATCTCCATCATATAGATTAAAATTTAAATTATCCAGTGCTTTTGTATTCGAATAACTTTTGTTTAAATTTTTAATTTCAAGAATTTTTTCCATAACCAAACCTCCTAAGATTATTATCTAATACAAAGTTTAATAAATACTTAAAAAGTTCTAAAGACTTTCTAAAGAAAAAAAATCTAGGCTAAGCCTAGATTCTAAATTAGTTTGTATCCAATCGACCAAACAGTCTTTATATAATTTTCTCCCGATGCCTTTTTTAATTTTGACCTAAGATTTGAGATATGCGCATTTATAGTATCTGAATCGAAAAAGTATTCATCTTCCCACACTTCTTCATATAGATTTTCGCGCGTGAAAATTCTGTCTGGATTTTGCATTAGTAGCAAAAGAATTTTATATTCTATGGGAGTTAATTTAATAGGCTTATTTTTAACTTCAACAGACATTGAATTCAGATCTATGTGTATATCTTTATACGAAAGCTCATCCTTATTATTGTCTTTCTCACCGTTAAAGTCTTTATATCTTCTGATATTGGCCTCAACAATTGCGATTAACTCGTCTTTATCAAATGGCTTTTCGATAAAGGCATCTGCCCCCATCTTTAGTACATTTATCTTTGACTCCTTAGAAATTTTAGCACTGAGTACAATTACAGGAAGTTTTTTATCTCTTCTTAGAGATTCTAAAAATTCTTCTCCACTAATTTCAGGCATCATCAAATCTAAAAGTATTAAGTCAAAATCATGTATCTGTAAAAACAAGTTTGCTTCTCTTGCATTTAATGCTCCAAAAGCCTCGTACCCATTTTTCTTTAAGATTTCAACTACAAGATCATTGATATCTCTATCATCTTCAACAACTAAAATTTTTTCCACAATATCACCTTAAATGCAAATCTTATATGTCTAATTATTCTCTAATCTGTCCATTTCCAAAAATTATATATTTGTAGCTTACTAATTCGTCTAAACCTACAGGTCCTCTAGCATGAAGTTTTTGAGTTGAAATTCCAAGTTCTGCTCCCTTTCCAAATTCTCCACCATCAGTAAACCTAGTAGATGCATTTACATATACAGAGCTTGAATCCACTTCATCTAAAAACTTCATGGCATTTTCATAAGATTCTGTTACGATTGCTTCAGAATGACCTGTAGAATACTTTGCAATATGATCTATTGCCTCGTCAATATCTCCAACAGTTTTTACTGAAAAGGCATAATCTAAATATTCTTTTCCAAAATCCTCCTCAGTTGCCGACACAGCTTTATTTATTTTATCAATTGATTTTTCATCTGCATAAACTTTTAGATTAAATTCTTCAACAATTTTATTTAAACCATCGTAAAAAGATTTATCAAGGTTTTCATTTAAAACCAATGATTCCATAGCATTACAAACTCCAACACGAGTTGTCTTCGCATTTTTAACTATATCAAGAGCTTTCTTAATATCAGCATCCTCATCAACATATACGTGACAGTTTCCAACTCCAGTCTCTATTACTGGTACTTTTGCATTTTCTACTACAGAATTAATTAATGATGCTGATCCTCGTGGTATCAAAAGATCCACATATCCCTTTAACTTCATAAGTTCTACAGACGACTTTCTTGAGGTATCTTTTATTATTTGCACAAAATCTTCATTATATCCTGCGTTTCTAATTCCCTGTCTTATTGAATTTGCTATTGCAATATTTGAATTTATGGCCTCCTTGCCACCTCTTAAGATTATTGCACTGGACGCCTTTAAAGAAAGTATGGACGCATCGAGTGTCACATTTGGCCTTGCTTCATATATTATTGCAATTACACCAATTGGAACAGTCTTTTTTGCAATTTTAAGACCTACGTAATTTTCTTCCATAGATAAGACTCTTCCCACTGGATCTTTATATTTCATAATATCATCAATAGCCTTTGCCATAGATTGAATTCTCTCTTCATTTAAAAGAAGTCTATCTACAAGACCATCAGGCATATTATTGTCTCTTCCAGCTTCAACATCCTTCTTATTTTCTTCCAATATATATTCGGTATTTGCAATTAAAGATTTTTTAATTTCATTTAAAATTCTATTTTTTTCGCCTTTAGATATTTTTGCAAGCTCTCTAGAAGCATTTTTGGCAACTTCGCCAATCTCTTTAACACTTAAAGTACGTTCCAACTAAATCACCCTTTACTATATCTCTAATCACTTTCATATTTTCTCCAGATGCAATAACTACCTCTATATTTTTTTCAAGAGCAAGAGTTGCAGCTTTAATTTTTGTCTGCATTCCTCCCGTTCCTACATCAGAATCTGTATCTTTTGCCAAGTTTTTAACTTCATTTATATCTGTAACTTCTCTAATTATCTTAGCATCTTTATTTTTTCTAGGATCGTCTGTATAAAGTCCCTCAATGTCTGTTAACATTATCAAAAGATCCGCATCTACTAATCTTGCAATTATAGCAGACAAAGTGTCATTGTCACCGAATTTTATTTCATAAGTAGAGATACTGTCATTTTCATTAATTATAGGTATTACACCCATGCCTATTAATTTTTCGAGAGTATTCTTTGCATTTTTTCTCATCTCATCGTCTATTTCAATCTGTCTAGTTAGTAGAATTTGAGCTGAATTGTATCCGTATGTTATTAAACTCCTGTCATAGATATTTGTAAGAGCAACTTGTCCAACTGCTGCAGCTGCTTGTTTTTCAGAAGTTTTTGTAGGTCTCTTATCTAATTTTAATTTTGCACGACCCGCAGCTATAGCACCACTTGAAACTAAAACTACGTCTATACCATTATTTTCGAGGTTTGCAAGTTCATAACAAAGCTCATCTATTTTTTGAAGATTAATCCTTCCGTTGTCATGTGTGATTGAAGATGATCCAACTTTTATAACAATTTTTTTTAATTTATTTTTAAATTTTCTCATAATATCTCCTAAAAACTATAACTATATTATAGCCAAAAATTTTAAATTTGTTAAAGCTGTATTTAAATAAAGTTATATTAACATTGTACTTACTTTTACAATGTTTTATAATTATATCAGATGGAGGTATTTAAATGTCAAAAATTTTAAGGAAAGAAACTTTGGCACCAAATATTTACTTATTTGATGTATATGCGCCAAAAATTGCAGCTTCAGCTAAGCCCGGTCAATTTATTATTTTAATTGCTGACAAATACTCAGAGAGAATACCACTTACTATATCTGATTACGACGTAGATAGAGGAAGTGTAGAAATAGTAGTTCAAGCATCTGGTGAATCTACTAAAAAAATTGCTAAATTTGAAGAAGGTGACGAATTTAAAGATTTTGTAGGACCTCTCGGTCGAGAATCTGAATTTTGTCATATGGATATAGATGAATTAAAAAACCAAAAATACTTATTTGTAGCAGGAGGAGTCGGCACAGCACCAGTTTATCCTCAAGCAAAATACTTTAAAGAAAATGGACTTCACTGTGACATCATCATTGGAGCAAAGTCCAAAGAGTTTGTAATTCTAGAAGATAAACTTCGTTCAGTTTGTGATAATTTATACATAGCAACTGATGATGGAAGTTATGGCTTTAAGGGACTTGTTACCGATAAATTGAGCGATTTGGTCGAGAATGAACACAAAAAATACGATCACGTAGTTTCAATTGGACCTATGATAATGATGAAATTTGTAGAAATAACTACAAGAAAATACGACCTACCAATTACCGTTTCACTTAATCCCATAATGGTTGATGGAACTGGAATGTGTGGAGCTTGCCGTGTAAATGTAGGGGGCAAGACAAAATTTGCCTGTGTCGATGGACCAGAATTTGATGGTCACCTTGTTGACTTTGATTCTGCCATGAAAAGACAGCGACAATACATTGACAATAAAAAAACGAAAGAGATAAAGGATCACAACTGCACATTAGATATGGCAGTTGAAGCTTCACAGGTTAAATATGATGAAAATTTAAAAGAAGAGATTGAAATAAAAAAAGCAAAAGATAGATTTACTCGCATTCCTATAGCAAATCAAGATCCTGATATAAGAAATAAAAACTTTAAAGAAGTTTGCCTTGGCTATACACCTCAAGAAGCGGTTTTGGAAGCAAGCAGATGCTTAAACTGTAAAAAACCACAATGTGTTGATGGATGCCCTGTTTCAATAGATATTCCAGGATTTATTAAAGAAATTGCTAGTGGAAATTTCGAACAAGCTTATAAAGTCTTATCCCTATACACTTCCCTACCTGCAGTATGTGGTAGAGTTTGTCCTCAAGAAACACAATGTGAAGAAAGATGTGTCCTTGGGAAAAGAGGAGATGCAGAATCAATAGGTAAACTTGAAAGATTTGCAGCTGACTATGCAAGGCGTCATCATGTCAATACAGACGATGCCCACAAAACTATAGACAAAAAAATTGCTGTAATAGGCGCAGGCCCTGCAGGACTTACTTGTGCTGGTGAACTTTCAAAAATGGGATATCAAGTCACTATATTTGAAGCACTTCAAGAAAGTGGAGGAGTTTTAACTTATGGAATTCCTGAATTTAGATTGCCAGAAGAAGTTGTTGCACATGAAGTAGAAAATATTAAAAACAGTGGCGTTAAAATAGAAAATAACACTGTCATAGGAAGAACCATATCAGTAGACGATTTAGTAAAAGAAGGATATCAAGCAGTCTTTATAGGTTCTGGTGCAGGACTTCCAAGATTTATGAACATTCCTGGTGAAAACTTAAATGGAGTTTATTCTGCAAATGAATTTTTAACTAGAAATAATTTAATGAGATCTTTTGACGACAATTACGATACACCAATAAATGTTGGTCAAAAAGTAGCTGTCATCGGCGGTGGAAATGTTGCGATGGATGCAGCAAGAGTTGCTAAAAGGCTCGGCGCAGATGTATCAATACTATATAGAAGAACTGAAAAAGAACTTCCCGCTAGAATTGAAGAAGTAAATCACGCAAAAGAAGAAGGCATTAAATTTGAAATGCTAACAGCTCCTACTGAAATAATAGGAACAGAAGATGGATGGGTAAAATCATTAAATTGTGTCAGAAATGAGCTCGCAGAACCCGATGAATCTGGAAGAAGAAGACCTGTTAAAATTGAAGGTTCGGACTACACCGAAGACTTTGAGACTGTAATTATGGCACTTGGAACTAATCCAAACCCACTTATAGCTTCAACAACTAAAAATTTAGACATAGAAAACTGGGGTGGAATTATTATAAACGAAGATTCCCAAACTTCTAGAGAAGAAATCTTTGCCGGTGGAGATGCTGTTACTGGTTCAGCCACTGTAATACTTGCAATGGGCGCAGGCAAAAATGCAGCTAAATCAATTGACGAATTTTTGAGAAATAAAAATTAACCCATATAGTTTACAATTTATTTTAATTTTAAAATACCACAAGTGATTATACTTGTGGTATTTTTATAAGTACTAAATTAGCTCTATGATATTTATATTTCCAAAATTAGATTTTTTTACTTTTTTCTCATCGAGTAGCTCTTTTAATTTATTGTCTTCTCCAAACACTAAATTTATCTCATCTTCAATGACTGTGTCATATTCTTCTAAATAAGAAATTAAAGTCTTTGCGCTACTTTCATCCAAATCTTTTTTAGTTAAATCCATATTATTTAAAATAAAATCATCAATCATGTCTAATTTTAGAATGTTTTGAATAACCCTATTATTCTCTTCTACTAAAAAGCCTGGCTGTTTTTTAATTCTGTAATCAAAAGCAGTCATTCTATTAGATAAAAATGTCTCTTCTATCATTTCAAATTGCATAAAGAATTCATCAAAGTCAACATCAAATTCTTCTAAAATTTCTTTTTGAACTTCTTTAAGAAAAATATTCTTACCTAGAATAATTGCGTATTCGAGTAATCTTCTTAAATATTTTTTTGAATTTTTTTCATCTATCTCTTTAAAAGATAGATAGTATTTGTCCAAAGTATATGTAGAATTATACTCTTCTGTATATAGACTAGGCACATCTTTAAAACCAGGAATATGTGTAATTGTTGCAGTTGCTCTATACATATCGTATAAAATTTTATTTCCCAGCTTTACTGTATTCTTGTCCCTAAAATTTTCTGGCAGAAATTCTTCGTAGTTTCCTATAAGGCCAGTCATTACAAAATCATATTTGAAATTATCATAAAAAAATTCATATTTTCTAATTTTTGGATAAATTCCCCACAAAAAAGGGTCCAAAACATCTGTAAAAATTTTAAGCATAGCTACCCCCTTCATTTAAATTATAACATATTTTTAATGGTCTATATCTTTAGCCGTATTAAATTAAGTGCATAGTGTACTCTAAAAAATACACTATATGTTGAAGTGATATAGATTTATACCACAATATGTTGTATAATAATATTATCTTGAAAATTTGAAATTTTATATTGGAGGGGGATAAAATGCCAAAAGTAATAAAGAGAAATGGCGAAGAAGTTGATTTTGACAGAGAGAAAATAGTTATTGCAATTGAAAAAGCTATGAATTCAAGTTCTGGAGTTTATGTAGAAAACCAAGCAGAAGAAATAGCCCAAGAAATTGAAGAACTAGCTAAAAGTAAAGACACTGCCCTAACTATTTATAATATTGAGAGCGAAGTTTATTATAGGCTCATTCAATATGACAACCCTGCAACAGCTAGAGCTTACGAATCTTATAAATCTGTTCAACAATATAAACGTGAGCAAAATACAACTGACGAAGGGATTCTTGGCCTATTAAACGAAACTAATAATGAACTTATGGATGAAAACTCAAATAAGAATGCAATTATTGCTTCTACACAAAGAGATTTAATTGCTGGAGAAGTATCCAAAGATATAGCAAAGAGAAAAATGATCCCACTAGATTTAGTAGAGGCACACGAATCTGGCGCAATACATATTCATGATATGGACTATTTTATTCAGCCAATTTTTAATTGCTGTCTTGTGAATATGAAAGACATGCTAGATAACGGAACAGTAGTCAACGGAAAGATGATTGAGACGCCAAAATCTTTCCAAGTTGCATGTAATGTAATGACTCAAATAATTGCTCAAATTGCATCAAATCAGTATGGTGGACAAAGTATAAATATTTCTTGTTTAGGAAAATACCTAAGAAGATCTTATGACAAAAACTTAAGCCTCGCTCTAGATACACTTGGCGATGTTTCTTTGGCAGAAAAAATGGCTGACCAAATGACTAAAAAAGATCTTGAAAGTGGAATTCAAACAATTCAGTATCAAATAAACACTTTAATGACTTCAAATGGTCAAGCTCCTTTTGTCACTCTTTTCATGTGGCTTGAAGACAATGACGAGTATGTCGACGAAGTGGCAATGATAATAGAAGAGATTTTAAAACAAAGAATTCAAGGTATAAAAAATGACGCAGGGGTATATGTAACTCCAGCATTCCCTAAACTTATATATGTACTTGATGAAAATAATATACACAAAGATTCTAAATATTATTATTTAACATCACTTGCTATTAGATGCACTGCAAAGAGAATGTATCCAGATTACATTTCTGCCAAAAAAATGCGTGCAAATTACGAAGGCAATGTGTTTAGTCCAATGGGATGCAGAGCGTTCTTGCCAACATATAAAGATGAAAACGGAAAGTATAAATTTGAAGGAAGATTTAATATGGGCGTTTGCTCAATTAACTTACCGCAAATTGGAATTTTGGCAGGTGGAGATGAAGAAAAATTCTTTGAAATTCTAGAAAAAAGACTCGATCTTGTAAAGAGAGTTGGCCTTTTGAGATACGAACATTTAAAGAATGTATCTAGTGACTCCTCTCCTATCCACTGGCAACACGGCGCTATCGCAAGACTAAAAAAACACGAACCAATAGCTCCACTTCTTGAAAATGGATATTCAACTGTATCTCTTGGATATATTGGAATATATGAAGCTACAGTTTTGACTAAAGGAGTAAGCCACACTAAAGAAAAGGGCTATAAATTTGCAATGAGAATTATGGACGCATTAAATGCTGCCTGCAAAAAGTGGACAGAAGAGTACGGAATTAAATTTACACTTTATGCAACACCAGCGGAATCTTTGACACAAAGATTTGCAAATATTGACAAAGAGAGATTTGGAATAATAGAAAATGTAACAGATAAGGGTTACTACATTAACTCATTCCATGTTGATGTTCGTGAAGAAATTTCAGCATTTGAAAAATTTGCCTTTGAATCAAAATTTCAAGATAAATCAACAGGTGGTTGCATATCTTATGTAGAAATTCCAAACATGAACCACAACTTAGAGGCTCTTGAAACAATAGTAAGATTTATATATGACAATATTCAATACGCTGAATTTAATACTAAATCCGACTACTGCTCAGAATGTGGTTATGATGGAGAAATTAAATTAAATGATAAAGAACAGTGGGAATGCCCACAATGCGGCAATACTGACAGAGCAACTCTTTCTGTTGTAAGAAGAACTTGTGGATATTTAGGTGAAAATTTCTGGAACGAAGGAAGAACTAAAGAGATAAACGCTAGGGTACTTCACATATAATGAGATACGGACAAATTAGAAAATATGACGTAGCAAATGGTCCTGGAATCAGAAGCACAATTTTTGTAACAGGTTGTACACACAACTGCAAAAACTGCTTCAACAAGGAATATCAAGACTTTGACTACGGTGATGTTTGGACAAGTAAAGAGACTAAAGAAGTTATAGACTATCTGAAGCTAAATGAAGTAAATGGGCTTACCGTGCTTGGTGGTGAGCCATTCCAAAATGAAAAAGATTTATATAAAATAATTAAAGAAATTCAAAAAGAAATTTCTAAAGATATATGGATATTTTCCGGATATACATTTGATCAGATAATAGAAGACGAAAATAAAAAGAAACTCCTCGAACTATGCGATGTGTTGGTAGATGGACCATTTATAGAAGACTTAAAAAATCTAAAACTAAAATTTAGAGGATCATCTAACCAAAGAATCATAGATATAAAAAAATCATTTAAAGAAAATCAAGTAATAGAATTAGACATATAATACAAAAAGAGCTTTTCTAGAAATAGAAAGCTCTTCTTTTTTTTATAATATAACCTAAATCGCACTCAGTTTATAAATTCTCTTTATTAATAAATGTTAAACCTCTGGTGGAATAGGTTTATCCAAATTTTCATTATTAAAATAGTCAGTTCCCTCTGTCGCATTCCCAGTATAAGTGGCAAGAGTTGATACATATTTTTCTCCATCAATAGAATAATAAATTTCTATCCTAATGGGTTCTAAAAAATACTTTTCAAACTGTGTCCTATACCTAGTAAATTCATAAATATATGTGTCGTTTCCAATTAAGTTTAACTGTCCATTAACGATTCTAGGTTTATCCGCATCCTTATCTTTATAGTGAGATGCAGAAGCATAAATTCTTATCTTCGGATTTTCATCTGGTTTTACAATTTCATCTTTAAGATAAAAATTAAAATAAACCTTATTATCTATATTTAAATCAATAACAGGAATGTCTCCCTCTACTCTTCCATAAATTCTATCTTTTAATTTGTCTAGCTTTTCAGCAGATAAATTTTTATACTCATTTTCTTCAAAAGTTCTTATTATAGGCTCTCTATCATCATTACTTATTTTAGCAGTCATCATTATTCCATCTACTTTTTCATTCCTTAAAAAATCTGGAGTTGGAAGTGATGCAATATTTAATATAATTAAAAATGCAACTACTAGAGCAAGTAATATGCCCAAAATTATAAATAATATCTTAAAAGCTTTTTTCATTTTATCACCACTTTTAATAATTTTCATCACAATTATTATATCATTTTCAAGTTTTTTATACCAAACGTTAAAATAAGAAGCATTTATCTAAGCGAATTAAATACATTTTTGTCAGTAATATCTACATTTCAAAATTAAATGTTATAATATATTTATATTATAACATAATATCAGTTTTTATAAATTGAAAGGAGAAAAAATGACAGATAAAATAGCTATACAAGAAACTTATGGTGAGAGATTTCAATATTGCTGGGGATGCGGACCAAAAAATGAACATGGAATGCATTTAAAATCCTATCCAAGTGAAAGCGGTGAAGAATGTATCGCAAAGATTACACCAGATAAAATTTATACTGGAGGAGTTCCAAAAAACTTATTTGGTGGAATGATTGCGATGATTTTTGACTGTCATGGAACTGCATCAGCAGCTTGGTTTAAACACAGAGACCTAGGACTTGAATTTAATAAAGAAAC
The DNA here is from genome assembly GCA_029983555.1 of Peptoniphilus sp. GTDB lineage: Bacteria > Bacillota > Clostridia > Tissierellales > Peptoniphilaceae > Peptoniphilus_A. The sequence continues at coordinate 12,896 of JASBZH010000038.1, forward strand.
TGTGATAGGAAGATTTATAACAGCAAGACTTGAAGTAGACTTTAAAAAGCCAACACCTATGGATAAAGAAATAACAATAACAGCAAAAGCTGAAGAAATTGGTGAAAGAAAAGTAATCGTTGATATGGTATTAGAAGCAGAAGGCGAAGTTAGAGCAAAAGCTAAGATGGTAGCTGTTGGCGTAAAAGATAATATGTAAAAATAAAGCTAGATAGTTTATACTACCTAGCTTTTTCTGTTAATAAATATATAAATTTTAATTAGTTTAATTTTAAATTCAAAAATTAAAAGGCGTAGATCAATCTATTAGATGATATACTTTACTCTAAATATCTATACTAAAAACTTAAAAACAAGTATAAAAAAATCTTCCATCTCAGGAAGACTTTTTTATCTTTAATAATATGTAATGAGCTTTGCCCATTCTGGAATAATTAAAGCAAAATATTTTACTAATTTTAAAAGGAGTATTTTTAAAAATAAAAAGTCTATCAACGAAGTTCGTCTTACGTCGGTAGACTCTTTAACTGGCAATAACTTACTCTCCCAGGTCGTCGCCAACCAAGTACCATCAGCGGAT
>JASBZH010000039.1 GCA_029983555.1 Peptoniphilus sp.
GAAATAGTAAATATTGTGCTAGTTTAATTTACACAATATTATGGACTTGACTATTTTACTCAATTGATTTTAATGCAATTGTTTGCAATATTATATATGTATGATATTATTAATATAACTAAAGAAGTTTATTCCTATTTTTGCGATTAAAAGAGTAATGGTAATAGTTTTTGTATTTTTTTACTTGTGTGCATAAAAGCATTCGCTTATTCTAGTGATAAAAATGTTCTTTCACCAACTAAAGAAAACTTATACGAATATGACGCTAATAAGTTTGATAGATCAAATGAATAATAGAAGCCTTTTGATTACGATGATGACGTGATCTATGGATATCGAGTAGAAATTAGACAGTCTCATCCTAATTTTAGTCAAGTAATAAGAGGTTATGAAATTGTTAGAAATGGACTTAGATTTAGAGGAGATTTATATTTTAAATATTCAGGTGGGACTTCAGGCAATTATTATGGAGTCTATGAGGGAGACCTTTATTTTATAGAAAGAGCATGATATATAAAATGCGCAAGATTAATGCAAACTGATTTATATGGGAATAGACATTTTTAATTGATCAAAGGAGGGTGCAATGAAAAAATTTAATAGGAATGTTGTCTTAGCAATTATTGTAGTTTTATTTTTAGCAACGGGTTGTCAAAATACATCTGATAAAAGTAACAATAGTGAAGAAAATAATAAAACGAATATTATCAATGAAGAAGTAAATAATGAAGACAACAAAAACGCAGAAAATAAACAAACAGATGATATTGGAAAAACAGAAGAGACATCTATTTCACAAACAGAACTAGGAGAAGATGAAGATGTAGTTGAAGCTGTTGAATATTCAAAAGGAGACTTTACTGGAGAAAGAAGCACAACTTTTGATAAATCTGAAGATGGAAAAACTCTACATAATTTCAAAACTACTCTATTAAAAGAAGATTTTTCTTTCTATAAAACTGTTACAAATTATGAATATGAAGATAATGGAAAGAAATATAAAGGAGATATCAATATTGTACAAACAGGCGGTACTGAAGGAAGTTATTATGGAACTTATGAAGGAGTTTTAGAAGAAGTTTAAAATTATAAATAAAAATTTTTAAAGCCCGATTATTATTAAAAATAGTCGGGCTTTAGTAAATTATTTCATATTCTTTTCATAAATTATTTTTAGTCCTTCAAGAGCTAAGTCCTTTTCTAAAATGAAGTTGTACTTATTTTGCTCTGATAAAAAGTCGGAGTATGTTCCTGTCAAAATTATTTTTACTTTGTTTTTATCTAAATTATATTCTCTGAATATGTCTTCTAATATTCCGAAGATGCTGTTTTTGTATCCATAGTAAAGTCCGGACTGCATTGCTTTTATAGTGCTATTTCCTAGAACAGACTGAGTGTTTATAATTTCAACTTTTGGAAGTTTTGAAGTTTCTTTAAAGAGTGATTTTTGCCAAAGGTCGATTCCTGGGATGATCAGTCCGCCGATAAACTCTTTTTTAGAATTTACAAAGTCTATTGTTGTAATAGATGATGCAGATATTATTATGAGATTACTTTCGTATTTTGAAATTGCAGATACTGCTCTTGCTACGCGATCCGACCCAACTTGTTTTGGATTTTCACACTTGACATTTAGTCCAGTTTTAACTCCAACAGACACGAGAATTGGATCTTTGCCAATTAGTTTTCTCGAAAGTTCTGTATAAACGGGAACCATATCGGGAACGACACAAGATATTATAAAGTGATCAATTTTACCTACAGATATCTCTTTGTCTTTTAGCATCAGCTTAATTATAAGGGCCATTTCGTCGCCTGATTTTGAGATGTCAGTCTTTAATGTAAAGCGAGAAATTAGCTCTAGATTTTTATTTTCATCATCTGAATAAACTCCAAATGTTGTAAATTTATTTTCAAGATCTATTGCAATAATCATTTTAACCTCTTCCTGATTTTAAAGCTTTTATGACAGCAGTAGTTATTATAATAGAAAGAATTGCCTCTGGAATTCCAGATGTAATTGAAACTCCAAGTATTGCAGATTTTGCTTGGTCGAGTGGAATATTTAGTGCTTCTACATATTTTTTGGCATATAACAAGTAGATTCCACCTAGCACTAATACTGTATTAGTCATTGAACCGACAAAAGCACCAAGTGCAATTGGAAAATCCTCTTTAGTAGTTTTAATTGAATATATAAAAAGTCCAATTGAAACTGCAATTAATATTCCAACAAAAGTTATATTCAATGTACTTGCGCCATTACTTATATTTTTATACATCAAAAATGACAAGAATCCAATTATTAAAATCCACAAAACTTGTGTGAGTCCGCGAAGATTTTTGTTTGAAACTTTTTTTAGAGCTGTGTAGCTATAGTAAGAAGTAATTCCAATTAAAATTCTTGGTAGTACTGATATAAGTGGATTGTAAAATACAAAAGCAACGGGACTTGGATTTCTAAGTATCGCATTTAAAAGCGAATATACTCCAAAGATAAGTCCAACGAGTGCTCCAACGACTGGACCTTCTGCAATTGCTGCAACTATTACTGGAATGTGCATAGTTGTTGGGTTTATCAGCCCAAGTGGAATTATTCCAAGGGGAGTAAGTCCCAAAACTATTGTAATTGCGCCGAGCATTCCTGCAATTACAAGTCTTCTGTTTTTGTTATGATTTCTACTCAATTTTAACCTCCTGATACAGTTTCTTTTAAAATACTGTTCATTTATTTTTTTATGGTATTATAACTAACAAGGCCGCCGGCATCTTTTGCAGAGTAAACTGCATTTGCAATTGAGCGAGAGATGCTCTTTGCAGCCATCATGCCAATTAAATTGACATCGCTTTGGACTTCACCTGTTGCAACTGTAAAAATTGTGTCTCCATCCTGCATTGTGTGAACGGGATTAATGCTTCTTGCATATCCGTCGTGAGCCATCTGTGAGACCTTGTTGCAATTTGCTTTAGTAAGCTTTGCATTAGTTGCAACTACGGCAATAGTCGTGTTTAAGCCTTCTGCTCTATTATAGCCACTAAAGTTGTTTTCGTAAAGTTCTATTGTAGATAAAAATTTAGAATTTTTTCTATCGTAGACTCCTGCTATGCGTTCATTTTTTTCGTAGTCCCAAATATCTCCAAGAGAATTTAAAGCGACTATTGATGAAACTATAACATCTCCCACTTTTACAGAAGACTGGCCTATTCCACTTTTCATTGCAAAGTCGTTTCCCTTAATTTTTCCAACACTTGCGCCGCAGCCTGCGCCGAAGTTTCCCATAGTTTTATCATCATTTGTGGCGCTTTTAGCTGCGAGATATCCCATATCTTTATCTGGGCGAATTTTAGAGTTTCCAATGGCAAGATCAAATAAAACTGCTCCAGGCACAATAGGGACAACTCCAACTCCTACGTCAAATCCAAATCCTTTTTCTTCTAAATATTTCATCACACCGCCGCCTGCGTCAAGTCCATAGGCAGAGCCACCTGTTAAAAATACTGCGTGTACTTTTTCTACTAAATTTTCTGCACGCAAGAGATCAGTTTCACGAGTGCCAGGGCCAGCGCCACGAACGTCAACTCCACCAGTAAATCCATCTTCACATAAAATTACACTCACGCCAGTTAGTGCATTTTTATCTTCTGCATGTCCTAATTTAATTCCACTTACGTCTGTCAAAAATCCGCTATACATATTTTCCTCCAATAATAAAAAAGTTGCGCCAAGACGCAACTTAATTTTTCCTCTTTTCATTTACAGAAGTCACTTTGTCTTTAAATGTATAATCTTTGTCGCGCCTGTCATCAATTTTGATAACAGAATAAACTCTGTTTGCGCCACTTTCAAAAACTGATTCCTGCATTTTTTTAATTACATCGTAAAGTACATCTAAATCTTTGTGAGATATAACTGTTCCCATTGGATTTAGTTCATAAGTAAGTCCTTCAACTTCTCCAATTGCATCAAGCGCTCCTGCAATATATTTACTTACAGAAGTATTTGAAGTTCCTATAGGTACAAGTGTTAGTTCTGCTACTGCCATAATATCCTCCTAATTTGAAATCTTTGGTAAATTTAAATTTTCCTTGACGGCTACTAGTCTAACAATAAGCACTGTAATAAAACAAATAATTAGGGCGAGGTCGCGTGAGATGAAATATCTTAAGATTAAAAAAGCAAAAGCACCAACTATGCAAGCGCCTGCATAAATTTGTTCACGAAATATAAATGGAACGGAGCCAGAGAGCACATCCCTAATCGCTCCACCGCCGACGCCTGTAATTGTGCCGACAAAAATAAGTAGAAATTTTCCTTCGTAACCTGCATCTAGAGCTGTAGCTATTCCAGTGATTGTAAAAGAAGCAAGTCCAATTGTATCTGATAAAGTCATTAGCTTAGTCAAAAGAGTCAAGAGCTTAATGTCGATATTGTCCTTTTTAAGATAAATTACTAAAAAGACCAGTAGGGAAGTGAGTGTCGCTATGACCGCATTGTTAGAATTGCGAAACATATTTGGAGGCGTTATTCCAAGAACGAGGTCTCTTATAAATCCTCCACCAAGAGCTGTGACTATTCCAAGAACCAAGACGCCTAATACGTCCATATTTTTTCTTGCTCCAAAGATTGCACCAGAAAAAGCAAAAGCTATTGTGCCCACTATGTCAAAAATTGAGTTTAAATCTATATAATTGTTCATATCACTTAAATTATATCAAATAATTTAAAATATATAAGTTATTTAGCAAAATTTTATAATTATCTTGATTTTTTTGCTATAATATTAGTAATGGAGGGATTTATGAGTATTTTACTTAGGAATATTTCTTTTCTGGATATAGAAAATGAAGAAATAATAAACAACATAGATATTTATATTGAAGGAAATAAAATTTCAAAGATCGGAAAGAGTTTAGACGTAGATGCGACAGAGATTTATAACGGAGAAAACAAACTCGTAACTCCAGGATTTATCAATGCGCATACTCATCTTGGAATGAGCTACTTTAGAAATTATGCCGACGATTTAAATTTAATGGATTGGCTTAACAACGAAATTTGGCCAATTGAGGCCAAGTTAAATGCTGAAGACATTTATTATTCGTCTCTACTTTCTATAATCGAAAACATTAAGTCTGGTGTATCAACATTTTGCGACATGTATTATGAAATGGATAGGGTTGCAGATGCGTGCATCGAAACTGGAATTCGAGGCGTAATTACAAGGGGACTTACTGACATAGACGGCAAAGGCGAAGAAAAGTTAGAAGAAATTGATGAACTCTATAAAAATTACAATAACAAATCAAATGGAAGGGTAAAAGTTTATCCTGCGCCTCATGCAATTTACACTTGCAGTGAAGACTTTTTAAAAGAAATTACAAGGCGCACAAATGAGTTATATGACGGAATCCTTCACGTGCACTTATCAGAGACTCTTACAGAAGTAAACGACTGTAAAAAGGAACATGGCATGACTCCAATCGAATATGTAGAAAGTATTGGAATGTTAGATAGCCACGTAATAGCAGCTCATTGCACTCACATAACTGATAGGGAAATAGAAATTGTAAAAGATAAAGAATTTTATCCAGTTTACAATCCAAGTTCAAACTTAAAACTTGCAAGTGGATTTACTCCAGTGCAAAAATTACTCGATAATGGGATAACTGTGGCAATTGGCACTGATGGAGATTCTTCCAACAACAATCAAGATATATTGGAAGAGATGCACATAGGTGGAATTGTAAATAAAGCTGTCGAAATGGACGAGAAAGCTGTTAAAGCTATAGAAATTTTAAAGATGGCTACTGTAAATGGTGCAAAGGCCATGGGATTTGAAAACTTAGGACTTATAAAAGAAGGATATTTGGCAGATCTTACCATATTTAATTTAGATTCAAATTCATTTACTCCAAGAAACAATCTAATCTCTGCATTAGTTTACTCAGCAAATTCAGACGATGTTTCTTGCACAATTGTAGATGGAAAATTCATCATGAAGGATAGACAAATTTTAAGCCTTGATGAGAGCAAAGTTAGAAAAATAGTAAACGATAGATGGGAAGATATTAAGAAGAGATAATTTTAAATAAAGATTTTACTAGGTTTAGATATATTCTAAAGCTATTATTTATTGGATAGAAGAATTTAAAAGAAGGGAAATAAATGGACAAAAAAGTAGTGTACAGTGGGATCCAACCATCTGGGTCTTTAACTATAGGAAATTACATCGGAGCATTAAAAAATTTTATTGACTTACAAGACGAGTATAACTGCCTATACTGCATAGTTGATATGCACGCGATTACAGTAGCGCAAGAGCCAAAGGATCTTCGCAAAAATACATTGGATGTTTTGGCGCTTTATTTGGCAGCTGGACTTGATCCAGAAAAAAGTATAATTTATATACAATCACATGTGCATCAACACGCAGAGCTATCTTGGGTTTTAAATACAATTACAGGACTTGGACAACTTCAAAGGATGACTCAATTTAAAGACAAAGCCAAAAAATATTCGGATGTTCAGGCTGGACTTTTAAATTATCCAGTTCTTATGGCAGCAGATATTCTACTTTACAACACTAGCCTTGTTCCAGTTGGCGAAGATCAAAAGCAACATTTGGAACTAACTCGCGATATAGCACAGAGATTTAACTCAAGATATTCCGAAACTTTCACATTGCCAGAAGTCTTTACTCCAAGAACTGGAGCAAGAATAATGTCACTTAAGGATCCAAACTTTAAAATGAGTAAATCCGATTCAAATAAAGACGCATATATATTGCTTCTTGATTCAGAAGATGAGACTAGAAAGAAAATAAAAAGAGCAGTGACAGATTCTTCTGGAATTTTTAGATATTCTGATGACCAACCAGGACTTAAAAATTTAATTAACATCCACTCTTCTTTCTCAGGGCTTAGTGCAGATGAAATTGTTGCAAAGTATGAAAATGTAGGATACGGCGAATTTAAAGAAGATTTAGGCGAAGTTGTAGTCGAAGGTCTAAGACCTTTAAGAGAAAGATATAAGGAAATAAGAAGCGACAAAGAATATCTCGAAAAAGTTTATAAAGACGGAGCAGATAAAGCAAGCTACTTGGCAAACAAAATGCTAAGAAAAGTTTATAAAAAAGTCGGATTTATTCCAAGGTAGGTTGTATTATGTGCTGCAAAACTTATAGATTTATTTTTATTTCACTGATACTCGTTATATTATTAGCATTTAGCGGATGCAACCAAAATTCTAAAACCGAAAAGGTTACAAAAATCGACACTACAGGTGAAGCGGCTTCAATTGGAATAATTGGTGTAACCGATGAAAATTTTAGCTTTAAAGAACTGATAGACGATAATCAGATTTATTTTGATAGAGACTCAATGTCTTTAAAGAAAGAATTTTTAAAAGATGATAAAAATCTTGCAAGAGCTTATTCAATGCTTGGAATGTATGAAAAAGAAAATGGGGAAAATCTATTCTCTATAGTTAAAATTGAAGTTCGCGAAAAAAGTTTTACAAAAGGCGTGCTCACTTTAGATGTTTCTACAATTTCAAGTGTAAGAGAGATGCAAGAGCTAAATTATAAAATTGGTTTAGTAGATGCCGATGGAAAAGAGATAAAAATTTTTGATGTTTCTTCTAAATCCGAAGATTTTACAAATAAAATTGATAAAACAGTAGAAACTTATGGCTTAGACGGTTATAATGAAACTAATGTAAAAATTTTAGGTGGCGAGATTAAAGACAAAGACAAAAATTCGATGAGTATTGAGCCATTAACTGATTTAAAAATTAAAAGATAAGTTGCAATAGAAAAGAGGAGTAACAAATTTTCTGCACTAAGAGAGAAACTGTTTGGTGAAAAGTTTTTGTGGGAGTTTGTGAAGGTAGCTTTTTTGCATCCCGAGTGAATGAAGTAGTTTGGGACGGGTGATTTCGTTAAAGATTTTTGAGAGTTTATTTTTTAATAAAAATTAAGGTGGTACCGCGTCTTTCGTCCTTAGGATGAAGGGCGCTTTTTTATTTTTATAAATTAGTAAAATATTTTAAGATTTTCACATTAACTATGTGATTTTTAGTTATAAGAAAAAGTTAAAAAATTAATTGATTTTATAAATTAAATAAATGGAGGTAAAATGAAAGAATTAAATAAAACTTATGCCCCAAAGGAGTTTGAGGAAAAAATATACGATTATTGGATGGAGAATAATTTCTTCAGAGCAGAGGTGGACGAGAACAAAAAGCCTTATTCAATTGTGATGCCACCTCCAAATGTAACTGGTAACCTACACATGGGACATGCCCTTAACAATACTATTCAAGATATTTTGATTAGAACAAAAAGAATGCAAGGCTACTCTGCGCTTTGGATTCCTGGAACAGACCACGCCTCAATTTCAACTGAGTCAAAAGTTGTAGAGAAACTTAGAAAAGAAGGAATTGCAAAAGAGGATATTGGAAGAGAAAAGTTTTTGGAAGAAGCATGGGACTGGACTCATGAGTATGGTGGAAACATCGTAAACCAACTAAAAAAACTTGGAATTTCTTGCGACTGGTCAAGACAAAGCTTTACTCTTGATGAGAATTTATCTCATGCAGTTGAAGAAGTTTTTATTGAACTTTATGAAAAAGGACTAATTTATAGGGGAAATAGAATAATAAATTATTGTCCATCATGCGAGACATCAATTTCTGATGCAGAAGTTGAACACATTGAGCATGACGGATCTATCTGGCACTTTAAATACCCATTTGTAGATAGAGATGGCGGAATAGAAATAGCTACAACTCGTCCAGAGACTATCCCTGGAGACCTTGCGATTGCGGTTAATCCTAATGATGAAAGATATAAAGATTTAGTTGGCGAGTACGTAATGATTCCAGTAATGGATGACAAAAAAATTCCAATTATTGCCGACGAATATGTTGACATGGAATTTGGTTCTGGTGCGGTTAAAATCACTCCATCACATGACCCTAACGACTTTGAAGTTGGAGCTCGTCACGACCTTGGACAATATATGATAATGGATGGCAAGGGACATCTAAACGAAAATGCAGGAGCTTATGCAGGCCTTGAAAGATTTGAAGCTAGAAAGAAGATTATAAAAGATTTTGAAGAAAAAGGACTGTTCCTCGGCAAAAAAGATCACCATAATGCAGTTGGTCACTGCGAAAGATGTGGAACAATTATTGAGCCTTTAATTTCTAAACAGTGGTTTGTAAAGATGCAGCCACTTGCGAAACCTGCTCTTGAAGAGTATAGAAAGGGAAATCTTAGAATTATTCCAGAGAGATTTGGAAAAGTTTATGAAAACTGGCTAGAAAATATTAGAGACTGGAACATTTCAAGACAGCTTTGGTGGGGACACAGACTTCCTGTTTGGTATTCTGATACTGACGATGAAGTTGTAGTTTCAAAAACTGATCCATCAAACACAAAGGGTCACGAAAATAAAACTTACACACAAGACGAGGATACTTTGGACACTTGGTTTTCATCTGCTCTTTGGCCTTTCTCAACAATGGGATGGCCAGAAGATACTCCTGAATTAAATTATTTCTATCCAACAGATGTTTTGGTGACAGGATATGACATTATTTTCTTCTGGGTAATCAGAATGGTATTTTCAGCACTTGAACAAACTGGAAAGCTTCCATTTAAAGATGTTCTATTAAATGGACTTGTGCGTGATGATCAAGGTCGCAAAATGAGCAAATCTCTTGGAAACGGAATAGATCCACTTGATATCATAAAAGATTATGGTGCTGATGCTCTTAGGTTTACTCTTGTAACTGGAAACACTCCAGGAAACGACATGAGATTTTATATCAAAAGAGTTGAAGCAAATAGAAATTTTGCAAATAAGCTTTGGAATGCAACTAGATTCTTGATGATGAATCTACCAAATGAAGATATTGATTCAGACTTCGACGTAGAAAAACTTTCTTATACAGACAAATGGATAATTTCAAAACTTCAAAAAACTATAAAATCAATTACAGAAAAAATAGACAAATATGAAATAGGACTTGCAGCTGATGATATCTACGATTTTATTTGGTCTGATTTCTGCGACTGGTATATTGAAATGGTAAAACCAATTTTATATTCTGAAGATGAAGATAAAAAGGAAAACACAATAAAAGTTTTACTATATGTCCTTGAAAATATTTTAAAACTACTTCATCCATTTATGCCATATATTACTGAAGAAATTTGGCAAGCTCTACCTAATAGAGAAGAGGCGCTAATAATTTCAAGTTGGCCAAAATATGAAGAAAAATTTGTATTCGAAAAAGAAGAGAGAGCTACAGAATATATCGAAAATGCAATTCGCGAAATTAGAAATGCAAGAGCTGAGATGAATATCGAAAATTCTAAAAAATCTAATACCATTGTAGTTACAAAGGATGAAGAGATTAGAGAAATTTTTGAAAACACAAAGGGAATTTTATTAAATCTTGGATTTTCAAATTCAGTTGAATTGATAGATGAAAAAGATAAAGAAAATGATGATAATATCTCAATAGTTTTAGATAGAGCAGAAATTCTACTTCCACTTAAAGATCTAGTGGACTATGAAAAGGAACTAAAGAGACTAGAAAAAGAACAAAAAGAAGCGACAAGTGAATTAAAAAGAGCTAAAGGAAAATTATCTAACGAAGGATTTATTTCAAAAGCTCCGGAAAAACTTGTAGACGAAGAAAAAGAAAAAGTAACTAAGTACGAAGAAATCTTAAAGACAATCGATGCGCAAATTGCGAAAGTGAAAGAAAATCTATGAATTACGAAGAAATTGTAGAAAACATTGAATCTAGAATGGGCCAGTTTAAGTCCAGTGGAAATGTGAGAATTAGAAAATTTTTGGAAAGTGTTGGTTCTCCACACAAAAAATTAAAAGTAATTCACGTTGCTGGCACAAATGGCAAGGGTTCAACGGTAAATTTTTTAAAAGATGTGCTTAAAAAAGATTATAGTGTGGGGACTTTTGTGTCTCCGCACCTTATAACTTATAGAGACAGAATAAAAATTAATGATGTCGAAATAAGTGAAGAAGAATTTGTTGAAATTTCAGAATTTATTTTAAAAAACGAAGATGTTGTCGAAGAAAAATATGGAAGGCTCAACTTGTTTGAGTTTTTGACTATAATGTCAATAATTTATTTTGAAAGAAAAAATGTAGATATCGCCATAATGGAAGTTGGAATGGGTGGAAGGGCCGATTCAACTAATATTTTCGACAAGGAAAAGTTAATTTCTATAATCACTTCAATTTCAATGGATCACATGGAATATTTGGGAGATACAATTGAAAAAATTGCATCTGAAAAGGCTGGAATAATAAATGAAAATGGTCTTATAGTTACGACAAATAAAAACCCAAAAGTTTTAAAAGTATTGATAGATGAAGCAGAAGAAAAACACGCATCTCTATATTATTCTTATGATTTGGAAAAAGAAATCTTAAAATCAGATCTAACTGGTTCAGAATTTAAAATTAAACTTGATGATTGGGAAGATTTTTTAATAAAGCAGATTGGCGAGTATCAAATTGAAAATGCAATCGGTGCAATTTATGCACTCTACCTTCTAAATAAGAAAAATATACTTAAAATTAATATCGAAGATATAAAAGAGGGTATCAAGAATTCTGTGTGGGCAGGAAGAATGGAAATCGTCTCAAGTGATCCACTAATTATTTTAGATGGAGCGCACAATTTTGATGGAATAAAAAAATTGACTGAATCTTTAGAGAACTTTAAATTTAAAAAATTGCATCTCGTCATGTCAGTTTTGTCTGACAAAGAGCATGCAAAAATGCTTGAAGAAATTTCTAAATTTACAGACAGAGTTATTTTTGTAGATTTAAATTACAAGAGAAGCTCAAGCACAGAAGACTTGATAAAAGAGGCGAATAGCTTTGGGCTTGATGCAGAAGTTATGGAAATTGATAAAGCAATTGAATTTTATAAGAAAATTTATAAAGATGGAGATTTAATTTTGATGACGGGCTCTCTATATTTTGTAAGTGAGGCGCGTTCTAAGATTTTAAATTACGATTATAGTATATGAGGATGGGTAACCGTCCTCTTTTAATTGGAGGTAATATGAAGGCAGTATTTTTTGATTTAGATGAAACAGTTTTACAGTCCAAAAAGATAAGCGACAATGTTTTCTATAAAATTAAGGACCTTGTAAATCCCAAGTTAGATAATCAGGACTTTTTAAAGACATTTAGGACCATTGCTCGAAAAAATCTCTACAAATATGCGGACTATCCTATAAATGATCTAATTGGTCTTGCGCCAGTTGACTTACTGATGGTAGGAGATGACTATAAACTTGCAGACATTCCAAAGTTAAAGTCCGCCATAGCAGAAGATTTAAAGTCAGAATATAAAGTGGACTTTGATGAGTTTGAGTTTTATAAAGAGATTTTAAATATGAGATACGATTATTCAGTCATAACCCCTGGCATGGTCGAATTAATTTCGGATCTAAGAGATGAGGGTTATGTAATTGGACTTATAACAAATGGAGCAACTGAGGTTCAACAGGCAAAGATTGATGCTGCAAATATTAGAGATATCTTTGATTATATTTTTGTATCAGGAGATTATAAAGTTGGAAAGCCAGACTTAAAATTTTATGAACTTATTTTAAAAGAAGTTGGAGTAAGTCCCAAAGATTCAGTAATGGTTGGAGACAATGTGAGAAATGACTGCTTGGCAGCTCTTGCAATGGGAATGCATGCAATTCACTTTGGAGACGATCCTTTAAATTACAAGATGATTAATGCAAAAAATGCAGAAGAAGTTAGACTTGAGATAGAAAAGTATTTTAAAGCATAAAAAAAGATCTATCCGTTAAGATAGATCAGTTTGGAGGCGACAGCCGGATTTGAACCGGCGGTAAGGGTGTTGCAGACCCGCGCCTTACCACTTGGCTATGTCGCCATAACAATATTAGTATAGCATCTCTATATATAAATTTCAAGTAGAATTTACATAGTTTTTAAAATTATATAAATTCTACTTTTTTATT
>JASBZH010000040.1 GCA_029983555.1 Peptoniphilus sp.
GAACTTGCCATTAAAGCTGGGTCTGCACCGAGCCTTTTGACAATTATTGGCAAGAATGCTCCCATTAAGTTAGACAAAACTACTGTTATAATTACAGTTAGTGTAACTACTAGTGCAACTGATAGACCAGTTTTAACTAAAAAGTAGAGTCTTAAAAAGTTTAAAACACCAAGAGGAATACCAACGAGTAGACCAACTTGAATCTCTTTTTTTACTACGGGGAGTAAATCGTCTGTGTCTACATCGCCCGTTGCAAGTCCACGAATTACCATTGTGGATGATTGAGAACCTGTGTTACCACCAGTATCTGTAATCATTGGAATAAAGTTTGTTAAAATTAAAAAGTCTGTAATTATCCAATTAAATTTATTTATTATGCCGCCAGTAAATGTGGCAGAAACCATAAGAATCAGTAGCCAAGGGAGTCTATTTTTGGCAAGATTAATTGGAGACTCGTCGAGATATGATGTATCAGATGGTTCGATGGCAGCCATTCTGTGAAAGTCTTCTGTTGCCTCTTCTTCTATGACATCCATTACATCGTCAAATGTAATTATACCACATAGTCTGTGCTCTTTATCTACAACAGGAAGTGCAAGGTAGCCGTATTTTACAAACTTATCTGCAACTTCTTCTTGGTCATCTAGTGTCTCAACGTAAACAACATCTTCAAGCATTATGTCTTCTATAATTAAATCCTTGTCGCTAATTACAAGTTCTCTTAAAGAGACAAAGCCCAAGAGCTTTTGATATTTATCTTTTACATAACATGTGTAAATTGTTTCCTTATTCATGCCGACTTTTTTAATGTAGTCTAGTGCCTCTTTTACAGTCATCTCTGGCCTTAGAGCAACATATTCAATTGTCATTATAGAACCGGCAGAATATTCTGGATATTGCAAGAACTGATTAATTAGTTTTCTCTCTTCAGCTGGTGCATTGCCAATAATTCTTGTGACAAGAGTCGCTGGCATCTCTTCTAAAAAGTCAATCCTATCGTCAAAGTAGAGTTCCTTTGTGATTGCGTCAAGTTCCTTATCCGTCATTGATGCGACAAGTTTTTTTCTTTGCGAGGAGGTCATATGACTAAATACTTCTATTGATAAATCTTTCGGCAGCATTCTAAATACTAAAAGCGTCTCTCTTGCATCAAATTCTTCCAGTATTTCTGCCAAGTCCGCTTCGTTTAATTTTGAAACTTCTTCTTGCAAAGTCAATAAATCTTTCGATTCAATTAACCTTAGCAAGTATTTTTCCATTTCTTCGATGTTCATAATATTCCTCCTCTACATATATATTTTAACTTGAAAACAGGGTTTACAGAAAAACTGTAAGCCCTGTATATTTTTTATTATAACACATAAAGATTTATTTACTAACTAAATTCTGCCCGCGCTTTTAAAAATATAGTAAAGAGTTGCGGCCACTGCATACATTACAATTAGAGCGATGCTAAGAGTTTTGTTCTTGTCAATTATGCTCATTATAAGTGCGACTATTGCGGCAATTATTATCATGACAATTTGTGCCATAATAATTGTTTCATTTCTCGCTCCTCCAGAAGTTCTAAGATATTGATTTAATAGTACTAAGACCATTATTATTGTCACGAGAACTATTAGAAGCTTTTCGAGAATTTTTAAAACTTTTTTCTTATTCATTTCTAGAGTTATACTCCTTTAGACCCTCTCTTAAGATTCTCATGCACTTTTTAATTTTATCATTATCCAGTACAAAAGCGAGTCTCACCATATTTTTGCCGTCTTCTGGATTTTTAAAAAATCCACTCGCAGGAGCTACCATTAAAGTTTCACCGTCTATGTCAAAACTTTCAAGTAGCCACTTTGCAAAGTCTTCTGAATCTTTTACAGGAAGAGTTGGCATGATGTAGAAAGCTCCCTTTGGCTTTTCAACTTGAACTCCTGGAATCTTATTTAATTCTTCATAGATTGTGTCGCGTCTAGATTTATATTCCTCATTTACTCTTTTAAAATAGCTATCAGTCTCTTCATATAATTTTGATGCAGCAATTTGTTCAAGAGTTGCAACTGCAAGTCTTGAAGTTGTAAGTTTATCCATTGCAGCCATAAATTCTTTATTCTTACTTGCAATTGATCCAATCCTTGCGCCGCAAGCTGCAAATCTTTTGGATATTGAATCGACAAGTATTAATCTATCTTCAATTCCTTCAAGTTCTCCAAAGGAAATAAATTCATTGCCGTCGTAGATAAACTCTCTATATACTTCGTCTGCTATTATAAATAAATTATTTTCTATTGCAACTTCACAGATTCTATCTAGTTCTTCTCTCGAGTACATTGCTCCAGTTGGATTAGTTGGATTTGAAATTAATATGGCAACAGATTTATCTGTAACAGATTTTTCGATAGTTTCCTTGTCTGGAATTTTAAAACCGTCTTTAGGACTTGTCTTAAAAGTTTCGATATTTACATTTAGTTGTTGAAAAACTGTGTTGTAATTTGTGTAGAAGGGATCTGTCGTTATAATCTCGTCGTCATAGTCTGCGACTGCCTCTACTGCAAATAAAATTGCCTCACTAGCTCCACTTGTTATTATTATATCTTCGGGAGAATATTTTATGTTTCTGTCGTTGTAATATTTTGAAACTGCGTTTCTAAGTTCTTTTATTCCTTCAGAAGGCGCATAGGGAAGAGCTCCCTTTTTTACATTTTTAAATGATTCGAAATATATGTCTGGAACTTCAATATCAGGTGCTCCGATATTTAAGTGGTAGATTTTTTTTCCATTTTCTTCAGCTTTTTTTGCTACTGGAGTTAGCTTTCTTATTGCCGAATATTCAACTCTTTGTACTCTTTGTGATATTTTCATTTTTTCCCCCTATTGCCATCTTAAATCTTCACCAAAAAATCTTATTGGAACAAATTTTTGAAATACTCTCGAGAAAACTCTATCTGTATAAGTATTTGAAAGTTCCTTTGGAGATAAATTAGTAGATATAAGTGTTTTTTTGCCACGCAAAAGTCTTGTATTAATGATATTAAAAATTTCTGAATTTGTAAAGCTTGTAACGAGCTCTATCCCCAAATCATCGACGATTAAAAGGTCTGCGTTAAAGTATAAATTGTATTTATCTTCGTCACCTTTATTTCTAAATTTTCTGTCTTCCAAGGTTTTAACTATTTCATAGGCCGTCTGATAAATTACGATTTTGTCTCTATCCATTAGGTCTTTGGCTATGCAGTTTAGCAAAAAAGTTTTTCCCTGACCAGTTGGACCCCAGAAAAGTAGATTTAAATCATTGTCTTTGTCAAAAGTTTCGATATATTTTTTGGCAATTTTTAAAATTCTCGCCATATTTTCCTTTGGAGACATATTAAATTTTTCATAAGTTTTGTCTGAAAAGACATTTAAATCAAATGTATCGAAGTTTTCTTTGTTAAGAACATAAGAAATGGAACTCATATCGTAGAGTTCTTCCACAATTAACTTTTGAAGACACTTGCACTTTTTACCGTCTTCAGTTATTCCAGTGTCTTTACAAATTTCACAACTATAAATTTCATCTAGGTAATTTTTTGAAAATCCATTTTTTTCAAGAAGTTTTGTCTTTTGGACTTTTAAATTGTAAATTTCTTCTGAATGCTCAATCGACCTTTCTTCGGAAGGATTTTTGATCTGCTCCATACTCGCCTTAAGTGCGATATTTTTGATTAAAGAGTCAATTTCTTTAATTTCTGGAATTTTGTCGTAGATTTCTTCGCGCCTTTTTTCTTCTAATATTTTGTTTTTGCGATTTATATCCTCGTAATATTTATTTATCTTCGTTCTCAGTTCCATAATCGACACCTAGTCTCTTAAAGCCTTCGCGCTGCTTTTGCATTGCTACATCTTCTAGCTCGTCATCTGAATATGAGTCTGTTATCTGCTCAAAATTGTGAAAAGCTGTAGGCTTTCTCTTTCTTTTTTTCTTATCTTTTTCTTCAATTTCTTCTACAGAATTTATGCCGAGTTTTTTCCACTCTTTTAAAATCGCATCGACATAATTTACGTTTGGATTTTGGATTCTCGCAGTTCTGTTGCAGGCGGCCAAAACCACATCCATATCAAAGCCAAATTCGTCAAACCAAGAATTAATTATATTGTAATCAACTTGAGTAAACTGTTTTTTGGAAAGTCCAATATATCTCATGACTTTTTTGTATCTCATGTACTTTATGTCGTGCTCCATGTAGGACTTCTCAATATCTTCCATCGTTCTTATATTTTCTTTAGACCAGTTTCTCACAATTTGTTCGATATAATTAATTTTATAAATTCCCTTAACTTCTGTCGCATAGAAAAAAGCCTCTTCAATAAGTTCTGCTGGCATATTGTATGCAGTTATCCAATTTACTATGTCTAGTTTTTTCATTGGAGCAATTGGCTCTCTCATTAAAAATTCAACTCTCGTAAGTAGATTTGCGATAGTAGGATTTTCGACTACTTCAGAGTAGCCTTTCTCGTCTTTTTTCTCTTTTTTAAGATTGTAGACATTTGTTATATATAATTCTTTTAAGTCGACAAACTGAACATTGTAGTTTTTGTCTATATTTACAATCCCCATTTTTTTCCAATACTGCCAAGCTCTTAAAACATCGGACTCTAATATTCCCAAAAAGTCTGCGATATTCTCGTTATTGTACTCGTTATTATTTTCCTTTGCAAATTTATATCCAAGGAGATACACTTTTACAAAATCGCCATTGGCGCCTGGCATAAAGTCATTTAAAAAGATATTTGGGATACTAGTTTCTCCCAAATCGTATTTATTATTTTGAATTTTAAACATTGTTTCACCTTTTCTATAAATTGAGCTTCATCTTGTATGCATAAAAAAAAGTTTTATTTAAATATTTTTTAAAATCTTCTTTGTTTTGTATATATTCTGGATCGTCTTCACTGAGCTTTCCATTATTAAAAGGCATGAGCCTCTTGCCAATTCTTTTAAAGCCAAGTTTAGTGTATAGGGCAATTGCCCTCTTGTTAAAAGACGCGACATATAATATTATTTTTTTAAAGCCTGCGTCTTTTAAATCTTTAAAAAATTTTTTTAGCACTCTCTCGCCTATTTTTTGGTTCATGTAATTTGGATCGAGGACTATTCCCAAAACTCCAGATCTGTTAATTCTATTTACCTTTTTAATGGAAAGAAATCCAACGACATTTCCGTTTAAAGTTATCGCAAAGTATTTAGAAAATGGGGTCTTGGTCTTCCAGTCGTACCAGTCTTTAATCTCACCTTGGGAGTCTTCGCAAAAATTATAGTCTTGGTAGAGTATTGACTCGTGCTTTCCCCAATTTTTAAAAGTGTAAACGTCGCTAAGTTTTAAGACTTTATAATCCACCTCATCCAAAGTTTTCATAAAAACCTCCATAGAATTAATTATATACTATTTTAAAAAACTCTTAAAGATTTTTGTACAATAAAGTATTGAAATAATTGAATTTAAGAAAAAAATTCTTTTCTATTGTTTAATTATTTAAGATATATGGTAAAATAAAGTAAACCTTTAAATTATTTTAAAGCATAAAGTAAGTATGCTGATGAGGAGATTTTATGAAGAAACACATAAACTTAGATGAGATTGATATTAGAATCTTAGAACTTTTACAAGAAAATGGCAGAATGAGCCATGAAGAAATTTCAAAACATTTAAACCTCACAAGACCAGCAATTCACAGAAGAATTTATAAAATGGAAGAGGCTGGATATATAACAGGTTATAAAGTTTTAATAGATTGGCAAAAAATTGGCTATAATGTCGACACTTTTGTTTTGGCAAAGGTAAGTACCAATGATTTTGACAGACTCATATCAGAAATTATGGAAATCAAAGACGAAAACTTTAAGATATTCCAATGCTATAGAGTGACAGGCGAGCAATGCATAATGTTAAGGATAAAGACTCTAAATACTAGTGACCTCACAAGATTTTATGATATGATTCTTACTATAGATGGAATTGTAGATACAAAAACTCTTTTAATTCTTTATTCTGAGAAGGGAAACAACGAGATATTTACTAGAGTTGAAAAATAATAGATAAGAAGGAATGATTTAATGGAGGACAAACTACTTGTTGTCGACGACGAGGTTGCCATTTCTGAAATTATAAAATTTAATTTTGAAAAAGAAGGCTATCTTGTGGACACTGCTGACAATGGAACGGAGGCAATTAAATTAGTAGAAAAAAATGATTACGATTTGATGCTTCTCGATATTATGATGCCAAAATTAAATGGTTTTGAAACTTTGCGCGAAATAAGAAAATTTTCAAATATTGCCGTTATAATGTTAACTGCAAGAGAAGAAGAAGTCGATAAGGTCCTCGGTCTTGAACTTGGAGCAGATGATTATGTCGTCAAACCTTTTTCTATGAGAGAACTTCTTGCGAGAGTAAAAGCTGTCATAAGAAGGAGCGACTCTGGTGAAAAAAAAGAAGAAAAAGAGATAATGCAGGCAAAGGACCTTGAGATAGATCTTGTAAAATACGAAGTGAGAAAGAGGGGCGAAAAGCTTGAGCTCACTCTTCGCGAGTTTGAACTTTTGAGGTATCTCGCTCAGTCTCCCGGCCAAGTTTTTTCTAGAGAAGAGCTCTTGGAAGAAGTTTGGGAATATGAATATTATGGAGACATAAGAACTGTCGATGTAACTATAAGGCGCCTTCGCGAAAAAATTGAGGACAAGGACAAAGAATTTAAATACATCAAGACAAAGAGAGGCGTTGGATATTATTTTGATGATTCTGAGGTCAAGGAATAATGTTTCAAACAATTAAGTTTAGATTTATACTCATTTATTTAGTTTTAGTTGCGATTGCGATGGCAATTGTAGCTACATTTATAGTAGATAGATTAGAAGTAATTCAAGTTGAAAATGCCACACAGTCCATGGTAAAAACTATGGACACTGTGGCGACTACAACTAATGCGATTTTAAAAGATAATATGAATACATCACTACCCCAGCTCGATAAGACTTTAAAAGACTGGGGTATTTCCAGTGATGAATCTGTATATATAATTTCAATAGACAAAAATCCAAAAATTTTGGCGTCGACAAAAGATTTAAAAGAAGATGAGAAGATAGCCGCTTTTTCTCTCAGTGGACTTGAGCCAAAATTAATAATGGATGCTGTAGAGGGAAAGACGAGAGATAAAATTGTAAAATCTGTAAATGCAGATTCTGTGGAAAAACACATTGTTAGACCAATATTATCTGAAGAGGGAAAAATTGAGAGCATAATTTATATGACTCGTGATTTAAACTCAATTTATACAATAATAGACGAATCCAAGGTCATAATAACGAATGCGACTTTAATTTCTCTAATAGTCACATCGATTTTGGGTTACTTTATCTCAAATTCAATCACAGTTCCAATTAGAGATTTGACTAAAAAAGCCAGAAAGATGGCGCTTGGTGATTTTAATCAGACTGTAGATGTAAAGAGCGATGACGAAATAGGAAAGCTCGCGACTATGTTTAATTATCTGACGAAAGAACTTAGAGAGACGATTAACCAGATGGATCTTGAAAAGTCAAAACTCGATACGATTTTTAATTATATGGCAGAGGGAGTTATAGCAATAGATAGAGATAATAGGCTCGTTCACTCAAATTCTATCGCCAAAGCTCTTTTAAATATTTCTGATAAAGACATAGATAGAGAAATTAATCTTTCGAGTATAAGCCTTGAAAATATAAATTACAACGACGAAGAGTCCCTAAGGGGCGAGGAACTTACAAAAATAAATGACAAATTTTACAAAGTTAAATTCGCACCATATAAGTCTGAAAATTACATGAATTCAGGCCTAATTATAGTATTCCAAGACGTAAATAAGGAGCATATGCTCGACATTATGCGAAAAGAATTTGTCGCAAATGTCAGTCATGAGCTAAAAACACCTATTACGACTATAAAATCATACACAGAGACAATGATAGAAAATGACCTGGACGAAGAATCAGAAAAGAGATTTTTAAAAGTAATTGACAGAGAAAACTCTAGAATGGCAAGAATTGTAACAGATCTTTTATATTTATCTAACCTCGATTACAACAGGGGCAATTTAAATTACACAAGCTTTGATACCTACGAGTTTGTCGATGAGGCGATAGAGTCGCAGTCAATTTTAATTCAAAAGAAAAATCACAGGATTAAATTTGATATTCCAATGGACATAAAAGATATAAGGGCAGACAGAAATGGCGCAGATCAAATTTTGACAAATATAATTTCAAATGCGTGCAAGTACACCGATGACAACGGCAAGATTGAAATTTCTGCCAAAAACTTAGATGATTTTGTAGAAATTGATGTAAAGGACAATGGAATTGGAATTCCAAAAGAAGATTTAAGTAGAATTACTGAGAGATTTTACAGGGTTGAAAAGAGCAGAAGTAGGCTTATGGGTGGAACTGGACTTGGACTTTCAATTGCCAAGGAGATGATAGAGAGCTTTGGCGGAAAGATGGAAATAGAATCAGTTTTTAACGAAGGAACTTGCGTAAAATTATTCTTCCCAGCAGGTGAGAGCTATGAAGAATAGAAAATCATTTTTTTCAACGGGTATAATTGTCTTTTTATTTATCTTACTTCTCTTCCAGTCCCGATTTATTTGGATGGGCTTTGGCAAAGAAGAGGAAGACTTTGACAGTAAGGCGAACACAGTTGAAATGATGACAGAAGTCTTGATGCCACAAAAGATTGTGACAAACTTTGGAAGTAAAGATCATTATGTAATTCTTGAGACTAGAAAATTTTGGAGCGAAAACAAAAAGAGCATTTCAGAATCTCTAAGACAAGTTAGAAGTGAAAATTTAAAGATAATTTCAATTGATGAGTATTTAAAACTTCAAAACAATAAGTCAGTGGTTTTTAAATTTAATTCACCACTTTCTGGCTCAATATTTGTAAACTTAATAGGAGATGAGGGTGGAGCGAGCGATATAAATTTAAGTGTTGATTCAATTTATATCGACAAAGACAACAACATTTATGTAGCTGGAGGCCAAAATTTTTATAAAATTGAAGGCATAAAGACTGACATTGACATAACAAATATCTTGGAAGATGGACAAAAAAATGGATACGAAGCCTTAAACTTTAACGAAGCTTATGGAATAAAAAAGGACATCTTTATACCGAGAAATAGAACTATAAAATTTCAAAAAGTTTATTACAAATCGGGACTTGGCGATCTCTCATACGGCGAGAGAATTAACCTCGCTCAGAGGTTTTTAAATGTGCCAATTGACTACATTAGAGAAATTACGGAATCCGACAAAGACACTTTCGTATACGAAAATGAGTACTTGGCACTTAAAGATAGAACCATTGAATATTCAAACAATTCGAACTTCTCAGTGGAAGACAGAAACTTATACAAATCTTTAAATAAGGCTATAGAATTTATTTCTAGAAAGACGGGAATAAGTGGAGGACTTTATCTCGAGAAGATAGAGCCTGTGGATTTTGGAGAAAATAAGGGCTACTCTTTTTACTTTAATTTAAAAGATGGAGCAGTTCCTTTGGTACTTGGTTCAGAAGAAGATTCATTTATAGAAATGGATGTATTTTCAGATTATGTCAAAAAATACAGAGAATATTACATCAGAAAAGTGGATGACCCAAGTTATGAGCAAGAAGAATTTTATCTAAAAAAAATCGATAGAATAGTCTTGCGCAATTCTTCGCTCTTTGAAGGGGAAACATTAAAAGAAAAACTTGGAAAAATAAATTCAATAAGTATGGTTTACTTGAGCGACAAAGATAGCATCAGCGAAAGGCCAAAACTTACCTACGAAATGATAGTTGGCAACACAAAATATTATTTTGATATAACGAGTGGAAAGTTAGAGATGATGATAAATGGATTGGAATAGGTCTAAAAAAATACTAATAATAGCACTTCTTATAGCCAATTTACTGTTGTTTTTTTATATAAACTACAACAATATTAGATTCCGCGACGAATCTGAGACAAAAGGGTTTAGAGATAAAGTTGTCAGTTTGTTAAAAGATGAAAAAATAGAAATTGACACATCTATTCCTAAAAAAGGACAGCTATTGCCATCAGTTTTAGTAGAGCTTCAGACATCGGATCCTGGAGAGCTAAATGACATTTATTTTGATGGTGAGGGAAAAATCAAAAGACCTTCCACAGATAGAACCGAAATTTCTTATAAAGATGAGTACATCAATCTCGTAAACAACAAGAGAATATTTTACGAGAATAGAAAATTTGAAAAAAATTATGAACTTGAAGACTTGGACGAAGCACAAAAAATTGTAGAAGAATTTTTGATCGACAGAAGATATGACATAAGGGATATGTTTTTATCTCACTTTGAAGTAAAAGACGGGACCTATTTTTTAAACTACACTAGGGAGTATGAAAACTTGGCATTAGAATCGTCTTATACAAATTTTGTAATTGATCGAAGAGGAGTAGTGTCAATGGATAGGCTCTGGCTTAATGTAGTGGATAAATCTGATCAAGAAATATATCTTTCACCAGCTTCAGAGGCTCTACTTTCACTATTAAATAGAGAAGAAGCCTATGACAAGACTATAACAAAAATTTCTCCGTGTTTTTACTTTAACCCAGAAGACCAAGGTTACATCGAAGATCTAACAAGAGCAGTCAAGGGTCGCGCAATTCCAGCTTGGAGAATAGAATATTCAGACGGAGATTTTATAGTGGTCGACAACTACTAATTAAAAATTTAAATAAGAAAAAATATCTAAAAGCTAACAATTTCATATCTCTTAACAAAAAAATACCTCTGTGTTAAAATGAACATGGAGGTTTTTTATGAAATTTAGTTCCTTGGCAAGTGGATCAAGCGGAAACTGCCAATACATTGAATATAGAGACACAAAAATTTTAATAGACGCAGGCTTATCGGGAAAGAGAATAGAACAAAATCTCAAAGAAATTGGAGTCGACCCAAAAAGCATAGATGCGATTTTTGTAACTCACGAACACATCGATCACTGCAAGGGAGTTGGAGTTTTATCTAGAAGACATGACCTAAAAGTTTTTGCAAATAAAGAAACATTTAATAGCATGGCTCCCACAGTAAAAGAAATAAATCCCAAAAACGCATTTATATTTGAAAACGAAAGGTCATTTCAGTTTAAGGACCTATACATTGATCCCGTCTCAACATTTCACGACTGTGCAAATGGATGTGGATTTGTGATAAATGGAGATAAAAAAATATCAATAGTAACAGACACAGGTTGGGTCAACACAGAAGCAATGGAAAAAATGGCAAAATCCAACTTTTACTACTTGGAGTCCAATCACGACGTCGGCATGCTAATTAATGGAACTTATCCTTGGGCGACAAAACAGAGAATTTTATCGACAAGAGGCCACCTTTCCAATGAAAATGCAGCGGAAGTTTTAGATAAACTATTGCAAAAAAATAAAGAAAATGTGCTACTTGCACATTTATCAGCAGATAACAACTTACCAGATCTCGCAATAAAGACGATAAAAAAAATTTTATCGCAAAGCTTCAAAGAAGAAACGGACTATACAATTGATGTGGCACCTAGATTTGTCCCCTCAACTGTGTACGAAATTTAAGGAGGATAAATGAATATACTTGTAACAAATGATGACGGTATAAATGCAGAGGGAATAGAAGTATTATCTAAAGCACTATTGGAAGAAGGACACAATGTAATAGTAGCTGCTCCCAATGTAGAAAATTCAGGCAAATCACATGCCATAACATTTAAAAATCCACTCATAGTTCAAAAAGTAGAAATAGAAGGACTAAAAGGAGTAACTTGCCTTAGCGTGTATGGAACTCCAGCAGACTGTGTAAGAGCTGCAGTTCATTTGCTGGATGAAAAAATAGACTTTTGCTTTTCGGGAATAAACTCAGGCTATAATGCTGCAACAAATGTACTTTATTCAGGAACAGTTTCAGCAGCAATAGAAGCAAACCTATTTGGAATCCCTTCAATAGCAGTATCAGCACAGTGGAAAAAAGGACGTTCAAAATTTGAAGCTGCAGCAAGAGTCGCAATGGAAGTGTTTAGAAAATTAGATAACCTATCCACATTTCAAGTATTAAACATAAATGTGCCATTTTCTGAATACGAAAATCTAAAAGGAATAAAGGTCTGCAAAGTCGGAAAAGATGTCATGAGTATATATGACGTGACAGAAGAAGAAGAGGGATACAACATGAAACTTAAAGGTTTCCCAGAAGCAGCTCAAGATAAAGACTCCGATATAAATTATTTGCAAGAAAACTACGCAACAGTAAGTCCGCTTCTATATGATGTGACTAACATGACTCTTATAAACGAATTAAAAGAACAGCTAGACCAGTGAGAATTTAATGAATTTAAATTAAAAATTAATAAGTAAGATAAAACCGGGGAAACCCGGTTTTTTTATGCAAATTGTCATGTTTTATATTAAAATAAACAAGAATTTCATCACTTTATTATAAAAAACTATTGACTTACAAAAGTTAAAAGAATATAATAGTCTTAAATAAAAACTGTTGGTTGTTATTTAAGACTATTATTTTTGTAAGGAGGAAATTTATGAACGAAAAAGAAAAACTTACTCGCAAAAAAGAATACGAAAAATGTAAGAAAGAGTTTAAAAGAGGAGTCATAGTAACTGCTATTTATATTTTGGCATCTACTATTTTGAGTTACTACTTAGGATATAAAAAAACGTATCCAGATATGAAGTTAATATTTGGATTTCCTGATTGGATATTTTATGCCGTACTCATTCCGTGGATTGCAATTGTAATCTATACTATTTATTTTGCTTTCAAAATGGAAGACTGATTATATAAAG
>JASBZH010000100.1 GCA_029983555.1 Peptoniphilus sp.
TTCCTTTATAATTCTCTCATATCCTATGTTTTTTGGCTCATAATACCTTTTATCTTTAAAGTTTTTAGGAATATAATCTTGTTTTACATACGCATTCTCATAATTATGAGGATACTTATATTCTATATCAGTTTTATTTGCAGGATTGTGTTTATCTCTAATATATATTGGTATTTCTATATTTCCTTCTTTATTTACATCTGCCATTGCTTTATTTATTGCCGTATAACTTGCATTTGATTTTTTTGCGCTGGCAAGATAAGTAACTGTCTGTGCCAAAATAAGTCTAGCCTCTGGTAATCCTACCGCATTTATACTATTAAAGCAAGATGACGCCATCACCATAGCCATTGGGTCGGCATTTCCTATATCTTCAGATGCAAAAATCATAAGTCTTCTAGCTATAAATTTAATATCTTCTCCAGCTTCTAGCATCATAGCTAAATAAATTAAAGCTGCATCTGGATCTGTGCCTCTCATAGATTTTATAAATGCAGATATAATATCGTAATGTTCATTTGAATTTTTATCGTAAACTACATTCTTAACGAGAAGTGAGTTTTTTATTGTATCTTCATCTATTATTATTGCTCCATCAATTTCATCAGTGGAAAGAGCTGCGATTTCAAGTGAATTTAAAATAAATCTTCCGTCACCATTTGAGTTTTTTATTAGTAAGTCTCTTGCCACATCACTAATTTTGATGTTCATCTTGCCAAGTCCTCTAATATCATCATTTAACGCAATGTCAATTAGTCTTGACAAGTGTTTATACTTTAAACTTTCTAATGTCAAAACTTGCATTCTAGATAAAAGAGCCTTATTTATTTCAAAATACGGATTCTCAGTAGTAGCTCCAATTAAAATAATGATTCCCCTTTCAACAAAAGGAAGAAGTGCATCCTGCTGAGTCTTGTTAAATCTATGAATTTCATCGATAAAGACTATAGTAGATATATTGTCAAACTTAACTGAATCTTCTGCTTTTGATAAGACTCCTCTAAGTTCCTTTAAATTTGAAGTTACTGCAGATAATTTAATAAAATTTTTATTAGTTGTTTTTGCTATTATATTTGCAAGTGTAGTTTTGCCAACTCCTGGAGGTCCATAAAATAACATAGAACTAAATCTATCGCTCTTAATTACTCTATTTAAATATTTTCCCTCGCCTATTAAATGATCTTGACCGACAAACTCTTTTAGATTCCTAGGTCTAAGTCTATCAGCAAGAGGAGCAGTATTTTTTAAATTATTCTGCATATTAAGTTCGAATAAATCCATAATATCACTTCTTTTTAACAATTCCTTCTAATTCATCAATAAATGACTGAAGATCTTTAAACTCTCTATATACTGATGCAAATCTTACATAACTTACATCATCTAGTTCCTTTAACTCTCTCATTACCATTTCTCCAATTTCTAGCGATGAGATTTCCTTTTTCATTGTGTTTTGGATCTGTCTTTCAATATTGTCTGCTGCTTTTTCAATTTCAGAAACTGACACAGGTCTTTTTTCACAAGATTTTATCATTCCATTTATTATCTTTTCCCTATCAAAAACCTGTCTGTTTCCATCTTTTTTTATCACCATAATAGGAGTCTGTTCAATTTTTTCGTAAGTTGTAAATCTCTTTTTACAGTTTAAGCACTCTCTTCTTCTTCTGATCGTAGCACTTTCTTCAGTAGGTCTAGTATCTATAACTTTTGAATCAATATGTCCACAATAAGGGCATTTCATATTTTCACCTCATATAAAAAAAGGCCCCATAGGGGCACATTTTATTTATTTATTTCTATTGCTTCTCAAGAAAGATGGGATTTTAAGTTCGCTATTATCTTCCTCATCCACATCAATAGCTTCTCTTTTAGACTGACTTTTGGGACTTGCCATTGAAGTATCTTTTGATTTCTTATCATCATTATATTGATCAAAATCAGTAGCAATAACTGTAACTTTAACTTCATCTTTAAGTGTTTCATCAATTCCAGCACCAAATATTAAGTTAACATCTTCAGATACAGTTTCTCTAATTAAGTCAGCTGCTTCATTAACTTCAAATATACCCAAGTCTGAACCTGCAGTGATATTTAATAGTACAGATTTAGCTCCTTCGATTGAAGTTTCTAGAAGAGGAGAATTAATTGCTTTTTTAGCTGCTTCAGTAGCTCTGTCATCACCAGAAGCTCTACCAATACCCATGTGAGCAATTCCTTTATCATACATAATTGTCTTAACATCAGCGAAGTCAAGATTAATTAAACTTGGAATAGAAATCAAGTCTGATATACCTTGTATACCTTGTTTTAAAATGTCATCTGCCATTTCAAAGGCTTGTGCAAAGCTTGTCTTTTTATCTGAAATACTGAGTAGTCTGTCGTTTGGAATGATAACTAGAGTATCTACTTTATCTTTTAATTGAGCGATTCCTCTTTCTGCAGATTTTGCTCTTCTATGTCCCTCAAAAGTAAAAGGCTTTGTAACTACGCCAACTGTAAGTAAACCTAATTCCTTAGCAACATCAGCAATTATTGGGGCTGCACCTGTACCAGTTCCACCGCCCATACCTGCAGTAATAAATACCATGTCTGCGCCTTCTAAAGCTTCTCTTATTTCATCTCTAGATTCTTCTGCTGATTCTTCACCAATGTCTGGATTAGCTCCAGCTCCAAGTCCTTTAGTGATTTTTTCTCCAATTTGTACTTTATTTTCAGCAAGCGAATTTTTAAGAGCTTGTTTGTCTGTATTAAAAGCTATAAATTCTACACCTTTAACACCGGCATTAATCATTCTATTGACAGCATTATTTCCGCCACCGCCTACGCCGGCAACTTTAATTTTGGCAAATCCATCTTGCTCCATATCGAATTCCAACATAAACATCCTCCTCGTATATAGTTTATATTTATTTTAAATCTATTAGTTCTATTTTATAGAAAATTACGCAATTAGTCAACATATAAAGAGCTTTATATACGTAACTTACCTTACAATAAAACTAATTTTTATCTTCTTCTACCTTTTCTTCAATATATGTTTTTTCTTCATTATCAGCATTACTTTTGTCTTTATCTTTGCCTTCATTTTCATCTTCTACGATTAAAATTGGATTTGTTCCTTTTTCCATTTGTATAACAGTTGCCTTTTTGTTAGTCTTTTTAATATCATCTAACATAAGTGAAAGCATCTTTAATTTGTAGTCGATATTTTTATAAGATCCAAACTCCACTTTTATTCCGTCGACAGTTACAAAAGAAGCAACAGAATCTAATAACTCAATGTCCTTTATATTACCCATTAAGTTATAATCGCTATCTTTTAAACTCCTTAATAAAAGCTTTTTATCCTCATCTTCTTTATATGACAATATATAAGATCCTGGTTTTTTGTTTTCAACGTTTAGACCATTTAAACTTAGCAAATTATCAACTTTAGAGTTTCTTTCTTCAAGGATTCTAAAGTCCTCATCGACTAATAGGAATTTCCTAGATTCAACTTGATAATATGGAACTCTTTCCTCGATAAAAACATTTACATTTCCACCAAGTTTATACCCAAGTTTGACATTTTTCACATAGGGTATTGATTCTAACTTTTTTATCCTATCTGATTTAGATATCTCAAAATATTTTGAACCCTTTTTCAGTTCCCCTACTTTAACAATGTCGTTGTAAGAAACTTTTTTTGTTCCATCAACATTTACAGACTTTATATTAAAAAGCTTAGAATTTTTAAGTGAGAACACTATCAAAAAAATAATAAGAAAGAAAATTAAAAATCTAAACAATATTCTAAAAAATCTCTTTTTCTTATTTACTTTTTTTCTTTTAACCTTTTTTCGTTTTTCCATAAAATCACTTTAACATAATCTTTACAATTTCAGACACTGCTCCTGGACTAGCTAATTTTTTAGAATTTTCTGCCATCTTTATTCTATCTTCATCATTTTGTAGAAGTTTTTTTATGTGCTCATATAAAATATCACCATTTAGATCTTTTTCTTCTATAATCTCACTTGCACCCATATTAAAATATGATTTGGCATTATAAAACTGATGATTACCTGCAGTATATGCTTTTGGTATCAGTATTGTTGCAATTCCAACAGCGGATATTTCTGCAAGTGTCATTGCTGATGAAGATGCAATTACTAAATCAGCACTTGCAAGATAATCAGATACTTGATGAGTATAGTCATATATTTCTACATTTTTAGGCAATTTTTTAATTTTTTTCATAAAATATTCGTAATGCTCTCTTCCCGTGATGTGAACGAGTTTAAAAGGAAGAGAATCGCAATTATTTAATATTTCAATTACGGCGTCATTAGTGGATTCTTGTCCTCCACTACCACCAAATGAAAACACAAATTTTTCGTCTTTTAAAATTCCAAGTTTTTCTCGAGATTTCTCCCTGTCTATATGGGTAAAATCTTCTCTTATAGGATTGCCAACATACACAATATTATCATTTTTTAAATATTTTTCTGCTTCCTTAAAATTTATAAAAACGAAGTCCGCTTTTCTAGATAAAATTCTATTTGTCTTTCCTGGATAAGCATTTTGCTCTTGTACAACAGTTTTAATATTATATTGCTGAGCCTTATAAACTATTGGAGCACAGACATATCCACCAGTTCCTATAACAATATTTGGCTTAAACTCCTTAAGAATCTTTCCCGCCTGATTTAAGCCCTTTAATAAATTAAACATTGTCACAATTGTCTCTTTATTTAATTTTTTACGTGGGAGTCCTGAAATATCTATACCTCTAAATTCATAACCGTATTTATTGGCCAACTCTTCTTCCAAAGAATTTCCCTTACCTACATATAAAATTTTAGCTGTTTTATCTTGTTTTTTTATTTCCTCTCCAATAGCAAGAGCTGGATAAATATGGCCTCCAGTTCCACCACCTGATAAGATATATCTCAATTTTTACCTCCTGCTTGAAATTTTGAGTAAAATCGCAGTTGCTACAATTGTCATAATAAGAGCTGAACCTCCATAAGAAATAAATGGAAGAGTAATCCCAGTTACTGGCAATAGCTTTGCAGCAACACCCATATTAAAGAAAGCTTGAACTCCTATAAAAGTAGTAATTCCAACAGATGCGAATTTGTCAAAATAATTATTTGATCTTACTGCTATTATATATCCTCTATAAATATAAATTAAGAATAAAATTAAAACTATCATGCAACCTATAAGTCCAAACTCTTCAGCAATTACAGAATAAATAAAATCTGTATAGGCCTGAGGGAGATTTGTATACTTTTGTCTAGATCTAAAAAGTCCTACTCCAGTATAACCACCAAGGGCAAAGGCATAAAGAGATTGTCTTGCTTGATAAAGGTCTGCTGATAAATAATCTGTAGAATCAGATACGAATCCCAAAATTCTCTTAATTCTGTAACTATAATCTTCATTCAAAAGCATAATTGCTACCAATACAAGACCCATTATGACCAAGACGCCAAATTGTTTTTTATTGAGTCCTGCACAAACGAGTATAGAAAATAAAGAAAGCCCTATTACTATAGCCGTTGAAAAGTCCTTTATCATAACTGGTATTACTGATATTGCTAAGATTGCAATAGTCTTTATAAATACATTTGGATCTTGTAATTTGTTTGCATTCCTAGATAAATACTTTGCAAAATATATTATCGAAGTAACTTTTAAAATATCTGATGGCTGAAAAAGAATTCCAATCCCAGGAATTTTTAGCCATCTAGCTTGCCCATAAACCTGTTGGCCTGCAGGCGACCATAAAAGCGCAATAAGAACAAGCGATATTCCAAACACCCAGTCAATATTTTTGTATAAAACACTCTTTGGAACTTTAAGTATAAAAATTAAGGCAATTATTCCAACTACAAGGAAAACTGCCTGTCTAATCGCATAATGAAAGCTATTATAATCGTACTTTTTTGCAGTGGGAAAAGATGCTGATGTAACAGATATTAAGCCTATTATTACTAGAAATATAGTTACTATTAATAGCGGTAGATCGACATTTTTAAAGGTTCTCTTTATATTCATCTCACATCAACTCTTTGACAATATTTTTAAAATGTCTGCCTCGCTGTTCATAATCACTATACATATCCCAAGATGCACACGCAGGTGAAAACAACACATCGTCACCTTTTTTTGACAATTTATCAGCAAGCTCAACAGCTTTATTTAAATCTTTTAAAATATAAAAATCTAAATTTTCTTTTTTACAAACTTCTGATAATTTAGGAGCAGTCTGTCCAAAGAGAATTAATACTTTTAATTTGTCTTTAGTATTTGCAATCATTTCATCAAAACTTGCACCCTTATCGTATCCTCCAGCAATAAGTATTACATCTCCATCCATAGCCTTAATTGCAACTTCTGTAGAATCTGGATTTGTACCTTTAGAATCATTATAGTACTTAACGCCATTTACTTCCTTTACAAATTCTATTCTGTGTTCTACACCAGAAAAAGATTTAATAGAATCGACGATTATATCATTATCAACTCCAAGAAGTTTTGAAATTATAATAGCACCCATTACATTTTTTATATTGTGTTCTCCTGGAATTTTAATGTCTTTAATATCCATTATTTTTTCTGTCTTATCGCTATCATTGTAATATATAAAATTGTCTTTAAGATAAGCGCCATTACAAGAAATTGGGGTTAAAGAAAAATAATACTTTTGTGCTCTTATATTCTTTGCTTCCTCTATATTTCTATCTTCATAATTTAAAATCGCAAAGTCATTTTGATCTTCATTTGCAAATATTTTAAACTTAGCTTTTACATAATTTTCTGTACTTTTATGCCAATCAAGATGGTCGCTTGTTACATAAGTAAGTAGTGCAATGTGTGGTTTGAAATTTTTAGTATCTTCTAACTGAAAAGAAGATGCCTCAATTACAACATAATCGTCTTTTTTAGCATCTCTTGTGATGTCTAAAATACCATTACCTATATTTCCAACATCATAAGTCTTATTAACTCTAGACAAAATATTTTTAACTAAAGTTGTTGTAGTTGTCTTACCATTAGTCCCAGTTATTGCAACTATGTTCTCGCTTTTTAAAAACTGATAGCTTAATTCTATATCCGAAACAATTTCAATATTAAGTTCTCTTGCTCTTTTTAAGATCTCATTGAATGGATAAATCCCAGGACTCTTTACTATTAAATCAATTTTTTCTAAATCTTCTTCTTTAAATATTATAAAATCTTCATCGATACTTTCATTTAAATTGAGATTTTCATCGTATACATATATTTTGCATGGATAATTTGACAAAAATTTTAGTGCTGATTTGCCAGTAATACCCATGCCCATAATCAAAATATTTTTATTTTCTAACATAATAACCACCTAAAATAATATAAAGTACGAAATAACACAAAGTATAAGTTGAACTATACAAAATACAAATACTACTTTCTTCTCATGCCAACCTTTGTGTTCAAAATGATGATGTAGTGGAGACATTAAAAATACTCGTCTACCTGTAGTTTTAAAACTGATAACTTGAATAATGACAGATAGTGTTTCTATAAAGTAAATTCCTCCTGCAAACGGAAGTATTAAAGGTATATTTAATAAAACAGCAATTGCTGATATTGCTCCACCAAGTGCCAATGAACCTGTATCTCCCATAAAAACTTTTGCTGGATATTTATTGTAAAGTAAAAATCCTATAAGCGCTCCCATTAATGCCACACAAAATAGGGAAATTTCAGGTCGATTCATTTTGTTTGCAGCAACAGCAAAAAATCCCAAAGTAATTACAGTAACACTAGAGGAAAGTCCATCTAAACCATCTGTTAGATTTACTGAATTAACTGTTCCTACAACCACAAAAATAATAAAAGGTATATAAAGCCATCCAAATGAGTAGTAGTCCTTTAAGAAAGGAATATACTGATCTGTATTAAATTCAGATGAATTATATTGGTAAATTAAAAGTATAACTGCAACTATTATTTGAAGAAGAAGCTTTTGATATGCTCTAAGACCCAGATTTCTTTTTTTTACTACTTTTATATAATCGTCTATAAAACCAACTATACCGAATGCAAGTGTAGAAAATATTATCATAGCTACTGATAATTTAAAATTTCCCGCTAAAAGTGTTGTTAAAATAACGGATGTTAAAAATATAACTCCACCAATAGTTGGAGTGCCACTCTTTACTAAGTGTGATTTAGGCCCATCTTCACGAATACTTTGTCCTGCATGCAATCTTTTAAGTAATGGGATATAAACTTTCCCAAATATTGCAGAAAATATTATTCCCATTAAAATGCTAATACTATAACTCATCTTATCTCCAGTCTAACGATTTTCTTGATTTTTATTTTTTGTGTCTTTTGAATTTTCTAAAGATTTATCGCTATTCTTATTATTCTCATTTGATTTATTTTTATTTAAATTATTACTATTATTATCTTCTGATTCAGACTCATCTGATCTCTCGTCATAAATTATAGTTACTGTTCCTCCAATATCTATCTTTTCTCCAGGACGAGGATTTTGAGAAACGTAGTTTCCATCACCTTTGATATTATACTCTAAATTAAGGGAATTTAAAATAGATTGAACTTCTTTTTTGGATTTTTTGCTAAAATCAGGGATTACTACAGAGTCCCCATCGTTATTGTTTACTGCAAGATCTATTATTGAATCTTTTAGTACAGAAGAACCTGCATCTGGGTTTTGATTTAAAACTACACCTAAATCAGATACATCGTTTGGTCCAGTGTTAAATCTAAGTCCTGAGTCTATTATTGCTCTACCAGCATCATCAATTAGTTTTCCATACACATTTGGAACTGTGACGTAATCGTCTTTTTCTTCAACTTCTTCAGTTTTTGGAATTCCTAAATAATTTAATGATTGAGATAGAACTTCTGAAACTACAGGAGCTGCAACAGCTCCCCCTAAAATTGCTTTTTTAGAACTATTTATAACAACAAGTACTGTGAGTTTTGGATCATTTAAAGGTGCAACTCCGACAAAAGATGAGTTAAAGGCATCTAAATATCCTGTAGGTGTTGCAATATTTGCTGTACCAGATTTACCACCAACAACATAACCTGGAACTTGAGCTTTTTTACCTGTACCGCTAACTACAACTTCCCTCATCATAGTTTTCATTTTATCAGAAGTGTCCTCAGAAATTACTCTCCTTCTCATCTCAGTTTTTTTCTTTTCAACAATGTTTCCATTCGCATCTATTATCTCTTTTACAAGAGTAGGCTTATTTAAATATCCCCCATTTGAAATTGCACTAACTGCATTTACCAGTTGAAGAGGGGTTACGGCAATTGAGTGACCATAGCTCATTGTGGCAAGTGTAATTGGAGGTATTGTATTTGGATCATTTGGAACTATTCCTAAAGACTCTCCGTAGAGTTCTATTCCAGTTTTTTGTCCAAAACCAAAAGCGCGAATATACTTTAAAAAGTCTTCAGTTCCAAGTCTTTGTCCAACCTGCACCATTGTCATATTGCATGACTGCGCTATGGCATCTTTTAAAGTTTTTCCACCACGCTGAGTCGAAGTACAAGTTAGAGTCTTATCTCCTATTCTCATTGAACCATTGCACACAAACTGACTGCTTGGTTGAGCTTTATTTTGCTCTATTGCGGCAGCTGCAGTTATGAGTTTAAAAGTTGATCCTGGTTCATACTGGTCGTTAATATTGAAATCTCTCCAGTTAGCATACCAGATGTCTTGCTTTTCTTTATTTGTATACTTTTCCCAATTTTTTTCTTGCTCTTCATTTACAGGATCTTTTGGCTTATTTAGATTGTAGTCATCCTTAGTTGTCATTGCCAAAATTTCACCAGTCATTGTGTCTTGCACAATTATAGAAACAAATGCTGCCTCATTTTCTTCTTTAGCTTTAATAGCAGCATTTTCAGCAAACTGTTGAATATTTGCATCTATAGAAAGTTCAACTGAATATCCCTCTGTAGGAGCGTAAGTTTCTTCATCAGTAAGAGGTATCTTGTTAAAAGCATTATCTTTAAGAGAAACATTTTTACCTGGAATTCCAGTTAGTTCTTCATCATAGCTAGCTTCGATTCCATATTGTCCTACATTTTCATCATTAGTAAATCCTATGATATATGATGCCAAATTATTAAATGGATAGAATCTTCTAGTTACATCATCAAAAGACAACCCAACTAAATTTGAATTGTTTCCTTTTGCTTTTTTATTTTCTTCGATAACTTTTGTTCTAAAATCTTTTAGATTTTTAGCTTTGGCTCTATCTACATTTGCTGCAAGTCTTACAACTTTTTCTCCATCCATTTTTTTACGAATGTCTTTTGTCTTTAATCCCAAAACTGGAGCTATTAACTTTGCGTCTTCATTAAAAAGTTTATCTTTTCTCTTTTTAAAATCAGAATTAGATTCTTTCTTCTTCTGTGTCAATACTTCAGTATTGTAATAAATATTAGATCTTGTGACATTTACCGCAAGTTCTTTTTTATTTCTATCGTATATTGTTCCCCTTTTAGAATTTATTACTTCAGTCCTTGTAAGTTGATTTAAAGCTGAAATTGTTAACTCTTCTGACTCAACAATTTGAATATAAAATAATCTAAAAATGAGAGCTGCAAATAAAAAAGCTAGAACAATAAAAAATAGAAAAATAGACCTATTTGATTTTTTCAGCTTATCTTTAAATCTATTTCTATTTTTATTTTTTCTAGCTCTGTCATTAAAATTTTTCAATTAATGATCCCCCTAATCTTTAGTAAAAGATCTCAGTACCGAAACAATTGGACTCAAAAATACATTGTAGTTGATATCCCCAATTTTTTCTTCTTCACTTGAGTCTACATATACTATTTGATTTTCTTTGGGATAGACCATTCCAAGTCTATACATCGCTTCATCTGCAACTTCAGCAGATGATCTGATCCCTTTTACTTCGCCAGCAAGTGTATTTTTAACTTTAGTTAGTTCTTCAATTTTAGCTTGCTGTGCTAAAATTTGTCTATCCAAAGAAGCGATTTGTGAATACATAACTATTACTGAAATAAGTACAAATGCAACAATAATCATAGTAAACATAAAAGGCTTATTTTTATATTTTTCTTTTCTTCTATTATATCTTTTTTTTACAATCTTATCTGTACTTTTTTTCATTTTTTACCTCTACTTTTTCTGCAATTCGAAGTTTTGCAGAATGCGACCTGTTATTTATGGCTAATTCTTCTTTAGAAGCAGTAATAGGTTTTCTAGTAATAATTTTCACTTCCTGCTCTTTGTCACAATTACAAATAGGAATATTCGGAGGACAAATACAGTCTTTTTCTAAATATTTAAATGCCTCTTTAACAATTCTGTCCTCAAGTGAATGAAAAGATATTATGGCAATTCTCCCACCTACATTTAAATGATCCACAAACTTGTAAATAGAATTTTTTAAAACATCCAATTCTCCATTTGTTTCTATTCTAAGTGCTTGAAAAGTTCTCTTAGCAGGATGTGGTCCATTTCGCCTTGCACTAGATGGAATTGCCTTTTTTATAATCTCAACTAAATCAAAAGTAGTTTCAATAACTTTGTCTTTTCTCTCATCTACTATAAATTTGGCGATTCTAGCGGCCCATTTTTCTTCACCGTAGTCTGAAATTACTCTTTTGAGTTCATCTTCCTGATATGTATTTACAATATCTTTAGCACTTATGCTAATACTTCTATCCATTCTCATATCAAGAGGAGCATCAAATCTATAGGAAAATCCTCTCTTTGGATTATCAAATTGGTATGAAGATACTCCAAGATCTAATAAAACACCGTCTATTTTTTCAATTCCAAGTTCATCTAGAGCTTTTTCAAAATTTACGTAGTTATAATTAAATAACTTTACATTGTCAAATTCTTTTAATCTTTCTTTTGATTCCTCTATCGCCCTTAAGTCCTGGTCTATTCCGATTAAAAGACCAGTTTTCTCTAATCTTTTACAAATTTCGTAACTGTGTCCAGCTCCGCCTAGAGTTCCATCTAGATATATTTTATCTTTTCTTATATTTAGTCCATCTAAGACTTCATTTAATAAAACACTTTTGTGATTAAAATCCATTTATATCCCTAACTCCGACATCTTTTCAGCTAATTCTTCATACGATAGAGCTTCCTCATCGTTATAAGATTTCCAGCTTTCATCTGACCAAATTTCCGCTCTATTGGCAAGTCCTATAATCACACATTTATCGTCTAAATTTGCATACTTTCGTAGATTTTCAGGAATCAAAACTCTCCCCTGTTTATCCAAAGTACAATCCACTGCACCAGAGAAAAAGGTTCTCACAAAAGATCTCACAGTTTTATTTGTCATCGGTAATTCTTTTAATTTATTCTCAATCTTTTCCCACTGATCTTTAGGATATAAAAATAAACAGTCATCGAGTCCCTTTGTCATGACAAACACTGACAAATCTTCTCTAAACTTTGATGGAATTGTAATTCGACTTTTTGGATCAAGACTGTGTCTGTATTCGCCAATTAACATTTTATCTACCACTTTATAACATTTTAAACCATTCTATGACATATTCTCCCACCTACGTTTATTTTACTACATTACTTCTGTATTTTCCACCATTTGTGTGAGTTTTTTTAAATCGGGCCTATAGTCCTTTTTAAAGAAATTTTATTAAAAATTTTGATAATTTTATGATAAAAATTAAATTGTTTTTAATCTATTAAAGTTAATTTTATGTAACTTATTAAAATAAATATTTAAACTCTAGAAAGTAGTAAATAGATTATTTTTAATTTTCTTTTTTAATAAATTTATAAAAT
>JASBZH010000041.1 GCA_029983555.1 Peptoniphilus sp.
TTTAAAAATAAAATATCTTTTAAAATTATATAATTTATAAAAAAAATTGATTTTAAGCACAAAAAAACTCAAGGCAAAATGCCTTGAGTTTTTTTGTTTAGATTCAAAGAATCAATTAT
Source organism: Peptoniphilus sp. (assembly GCA_029983555.1). Taxonomy (GTDB): domain Bacteria; phylum Bacillota; class Clostridia; order Tissierellales; family Peptoniphilaceae; genus Peptoniphilus_A. The sequence goes on from JASBZH010000041.1 coordinate 120, forward strand.
TTTTCAAGTGTTACTTTTACAGTCATTTCATTAGATTTAACATTTGTTAAACCAGCTTTAGTTGATTTTAAAGTAACTTTAACTGATACTTCTTCATTTTCTGCATAGTCAGTTGCTGCTGGAGCTGGAACTTCAATAGTATCAACTTCTACATCAGCTTTTTTTGCTACTGCAGCTTTAACTGCATCTTCAATAGCTGTTTTTGTTTTATCATTATCTACAGTAGTATTGTCATCTTTATAAACAAGTTTTGCAGTTAAATCTTCAATTGTTAGAGCATCAAGTCTAGCTTTTTCTTTTTCTTGAGCTTCAACATCTTCAACTGCTTTTTTAACATCATTTAATTTATTAAAGTGATCTGCATATTCATGTTCAAATTTGAATTTATCTTCATTTGATAAAACAACTCCGTTAATTGCTTTCAATTCGTCTTTTACTGTTTCAATGTTTTTAGCTGTTACTTCATTTGCTGGAGTTAGTTTTTCAATTAATGATAGATAATATTCAAATATTGTTTGTTTTCCTTCATTTGTTACTGGAGTATTTTTTCCATCATTGTAACGAATATCAAATGCTCTTTCGTGATCAGCATTTTCTTTATCTTCTACTTTGAAGATTATCTTATTGCCAACTTTTAGAGCTTTTGCATATCCTTCGTCGATGTCATAAACTCTATGAGTTTTGTTTAGACCTTTGTCCCAGTTATCAGATTCAATGTAAACTTCCATTGTCTTTTCGCCAACTCTAGTTACTTCTCCAACTACAGTGTGATCTTCAATTCCTTGAACTACGTTAAGAACTGATCCAGATTCGTCGAATAGATCTCTTGTGTCTTTGTTGTCTTCAAGAATAGAAACTACATCTATATCTCTAGCATCTTTGTTGTTAGCTTTAAATTGTAGATAGTCTCCTTTTTCAAGGTCTTTATATTGTTTTGCGTTAAAGATATCTGCATCGCCAACATAAAGTAATGTTTCGTTGTCAAATCTGTCAATTACTTTGATTTCATCATTGTCGTAAACTTTTTCTACTTTAACTACTGGATATTCTTTAGTTTTGCTGTGATCAAGTATTGTATCTATAACGTCGCCACGAATTTCGATAACATCAAGTTTATCACCATATTCTAATGGAAAGTTTGATTTGTTAAGAGTGTTGTCTCTGTCATAAAGTTTTCCATCAGTATCTTCTAGAGTTGTTGAGAAGTTTGATCCAGAAGATTCAATTACTCTGTATCTATCTCCATCATTGTCTTTAGATACTACGTTAAATACGATAACTTTTGCAGTATATTTTGCAGAATCAAATCCTTTTACTGCTGATTTGTGATCGTCAGTGTCAAATCCTGCATATACGTTAGCAATCTTGTAGTTATCTCCATATCCTCTAAATCCGATTAATGAAAGTGCTTCGTTAATGTCTTTAACTTCTTTCATAATGTTGTTGTATGGGTTTGCTACATATACTTCTGTATTGTCATTGATTTTTAGATTAGCTATTACATCACCATTTGTTTTGTGGAATTTGATGTAATCGCCTTTTGTTGCGCTTGAGTTTAGTTTAACTGTTGCATATTCTTTGTTAATGTCAGATTGTTTAGCATCTTTCATTGATTCAATGTTTTTGTAATATGCTGTTTCTACTGTTGCGTCAGCAACACCATTCCAAACGTTGTTATCTTTATTTACAACACCGTTTTTGTTGTTAATAGCAAGTTTTTCTGGGTTACCTAGTTCAAGAATGTGAGTAACTTCGTTTTTGTCGTTAATTAGAACTCTTACTAGAGATCCTTTGTAAAGGTCAAGTCTGTTAAGGTTTCTTACTTTAACGATTTGTTTTCTTTCATTCTTTCCGTCAACGATAACTGTGTCACCAGTGATTTTGTATTCTTTTTCAGAATCTTGGTTAAGTGTTAGTTTATCGTTAGTTAGGTTAGAAACAATACCTCTTGTTTCATTAGCTGGTACTCTCTTGAATTCTTTCATTGCGTATAGTGCATTGTAAATCATTGTGAATGCATCTGCTCTTGTTGCTGCTGCATCTGAATTTGCAACTGTTACGTCATCAAGAATTCCAAGTTGTGCTGCCCAAGTCATCCAGTCAGCTGACCATTTAGCGTTTTTAGCCATGTCTGCTGTTAGGTCTTCTTTAGCAAGTACTACTAACATTTTTGCTAGTTCTGCATAAGTTACGTTGTTTTCTGGTTTGAATGTTCCATTTGGGTAACCTTCAAGCATTACTAGTCCGTTAGCGTCAGATTTTACAGTTGATCCTACGTTAATTACTCCGTTAGCCCAGTTTTCTGTGTTAACATCAGAGTAAAGTTGCATAGTTCCTTGTAGTCTTTCAGCTAATTCTTTGTTACCATTAGCGTAAACTAAAAGTTTAGTTACTTCTGATCTTTTGATATTTTTGTCATATCCGTAAGATCCATCTTCATAGCCTTCAACAAATTTTTTGTCGATAATGTATTGGATTTTGTTATCTTTTCCAACTACTTTTTCAACTTTTTCAGCTTTAGTTTCTTCTTTTTTAACTTCAGCTTTCTTTGTTGTTTCAGCCGCGAAGACACTTGTGAATGTTCCTAGTACCATTACTAGTGCTAGTACTAGAGAAATAATTTTTTTGTTCATTTGTCTTTCGACCTCCTTAAAAGTTTTGTAGATTCTACAAAAGTCTTAAACTTTTGCGTCGAGACGAACAATCTCGACTAGAGGTGACAAATAAATTTCACCGCTTTGGTTTATTTAGTTGTCATGTTCCTCTGTGTTTATTATTATACACCACTTTTACTCTTTTTAAATTACAATCATATTACATAATTATTTATATCTGTAATATTTAATAATTTTTTGAGTTTTACTGGTGTTGACGCATGGCACGTCATTCTTCGATTATAGCATTATGGATATTATATTGCAAAGTTTTTTAGTTTTGATGTCTGCGGGAGCTGTAGTTAGGTGGTTTTTATGGTAGTTTGTGATTTTTCTATTATGTAATTCTTTTATAGTAGTTTGTAATTTTTTTCTATTGTGTAATTCTTTTTTTATGTTTAAATTTTCTCTTCACAAATTTTAGATCCCTTAAAGACCTAACAGGAATCTTTGATTCCGTCGTAGGTCTTATACTGTAAGTGCGACTGCGCTCGTGATGACGGAGTGAAGGGATGTTATTACCTTAACTACTAGATCCTTCGGCTTCAGAAAATTCTTACGAATTTTCTTTCGCTCAGGATGACGGCGTGTGAGGGACTTTCTTCTGCGAATACTAGATCCATCTATGAGGTCGGGATGACGGGTAGATGTGCTTTTTAATTTGATTAAATTAATTTTGTGCCTACACTACGTCATCTTGAGCGAGCACGTAGTGCGAATCGAAAGATCTAACACTATTGGAGTTACAGTATTAATTTTATTAGAAGTTTATAATTATTTTATTGAATAAGTCTTTTATTGTGCTTAAATATTATCTCCTTTATTACTAGATCCCTCGACTACGCTCGGGATGACGAGGTGTGAGGGACTTTCTTCATATCAAATGTCATTCTGAGCGAAACGAAAGGCATAGCCTTGAGTGGAGACGAAGAATCTGATGGTTTTGGAGTTAATATGTTAGTTTTATGAGAAGTCTGTAATTGTTTGGGTGATTAAAACTTTTATTATGATTAATCATTATTCACTATACTTCTAGATCATTCACCCTTTCGGGCACACAGCGACTTCAGAAAATTCTTTCGAATTTTCTTTCGCTCAGGATGACGGCGTGTGAGGGACTTTCTTCTGCGAATACTAGATCCCTCGATAGGTGCAGGATGACGATATGGATGGACTTTTTTCATATCAAACGTCATTCTGAGCGAAACGAAAGGCATAGCCTTGAGTGGAGACGAAGAATCTTGTTGTAATGGAGTTGCAAGGTTAATTTTATGATAAGTTTTAATTATTTATTTTTATAAAAATTATTTCTTAGATTTATGTTTTCTCTCCATAAGTTCCAGATCCCTCGACTACGCTCGGGATGACGGGGGTGGGGATCTCTCTCCTCAAGTTTTAGGTCCATCAACTACGCTCGGGATGACGGAGTGGAAGGACTTTTTGTATACTCAAGTTCTAGATCCCTTGAATACCTAACAGGAATGTTTGATTCCTTTGTAGGCCTTATACTGTAAGTGCGACTACGCTCGGGATGACGATTATGAGTACATTTTGATTTAATTGAATTTATTTCTATTACATTAGTCTTATTATTTTCTATAATATATTGTAAAAAGTATTTTTTAATCTAAAATATTATTCCACAAATCTCTCCATTCTGGATTCTGTTTTTCTATTAATTTATTCTTTTTCTTTCTACTCCAGCCTTTAAGTTGTTTTTCTCTTTCTATTGCGTCTCTTATATCGTCAAATATTTCATAATATACTAATTTGTCTACCTTATATTTTTTAGTGAATCCATCTACTGCTCCACTTTTATGTTGATAAATTCTTTTTACTAAGTCACTTGTTACTCCTATGTAGATTGTTGTATTTTTTACGTTACTTGTTATGTATATGTAGCTATTCATTTTTTACACCTCTATTTATTATATCAAGTGTGATTTTTTATTGTGTTTTTGTTTTTTATAAGTTTGAAGATTGATTGAGTTTTGTTGCTTTTTTGTAATTGCAAGGTTAATTTTATGAGGAGTTTGTAATTCTTTATTTATTATGTAAATCTTTTATAGTAGTTTGTAATTTTTTTCTATTGTGTAATTCTTTTTTTATGCATGAGTTTTCTCTTCACAAATTTCAGATCCCTCGACTACGCTCGGGATGACGAGGTGTGAGGGATGTTATTACCTTAACTACTAGATCCTTCGGCTTCAGAAAATTCTTACGAATTTTCTTTCGCTCAGGATGACGGAGTGTGAGGGACTTTCTTCCGTGAATACTAGATCCATTGGCAAGCTAAGGATGACGGAGTGAAAGGATGTTATTCCCTTTACTACTAGGTCCTTCGGATTCAGAAAATTCTTATAAATTTTCTTTCGCTCAGGATGACGGCGTGTGATGGACTTTCTTCTGCGAATACTAAATCCCTTAAAGATCTAACAGGAATCTTTGATTCCGTCGTAGGTCTTATATTGTAAGTGCGACTACGCTCGGGATGACGTAATGGGTAGGCGCTTAATCTTACTGGTTTTATTCTGTGACTTAATTTTATTTTACGATGTCAGTAGTTTTTATTTGTTTTAGCAATTTTATTTAATTCTAGTAAAGAAAAAGTATGACAAGAGGACGTTACTTGGCCAAGCGGCCTCGAGCGGTCCGATTGTCATACTTTTTCGATATTTACTTTATAATTGTAAGTGCGAATTAAGTGCGATTACGTGGAGTAGAAGTTCTTCTTAGACTTATGTGTTCTCTCCTTTACTTTTAGATCCTTCGTCTCGCACTGCTCGCTCAGGATGACGGAGTGGAGGGATGTTATTACCTTAACTACTAGATCCTTCGACTTCAGAAAATTCTTACGAATTTTCTTTCGCTCAGGATGACAAATAGAGGGACTTTTCTACACTTCAAAAATTTTTAATAAAACACAAAAAAGCGACACATGGTCGCTTTCTTTCATCTAATTATTTTCTTTCATCTAATTATTAAGTTTAATCTAAATAATCTAATTTTTATAATCTATACAAATTATTAAAATCTTCTTATTTTTTCTCTTATTCTATCTGCGTTAAAGCCGAAGTGTTCGAATACTTCTTCTCCCTTTCCGCTTGCTCCAAATCCGTCAATTGAGATTGTCATTCCTTCTAGTCCGACATATTTGCGCCAGCCAAATGATGATGCTGCTTCTATTGATATTCTTTTTTTGCAAGTTTTTGGAAGTACTTTTTCTTTGTGCTCTGATGATTGTGCGTCGAATAGTTCCATTGATGGCATGGATACTACTCTTACTCCTTTTAGTCCTTCTGTTGCTTTTAGTGCAAGGGAAACTTCTGATCCTGTTGCTATTACTATTTTTTCAAGTTCGCCCTCTTCTTTTTTAATTATATAGGCACCTTTTTTTACATCTTTTGATGAGTTTTCTAGTTGTGGTAGGTTTTGTCTTGATAGTGCTAGTACTACTGGTGTGTTTTTTGCACTTAATGCAAGGTTTACTGCCGCTGCTGTTTCTCTTCCGTCTGCTGGTCTTATTACTACCATTCCTGGTATTGATCTTAGCATTGCGAGTTGTCCTATTGGTTGGTGTGTTGGTCCATCTTCGCCAACTCCCACAGAGTCGTGTGTAAATACAAATAAGTTAGGAAGATTCATAAGGCTTGATAGTCTTATTGTTGGTTTTAGGTAGTCGCTAAAGATTAAAAATGTTGATGCATAAGTTTTTAGTCCGCCGTGAAGTAGTATTCCGTTTGTGATTGCACCCATTGCGTTTTCGCGAACTCCAAATGTGAGGTTTCTTCCTTTTCTATTTTCTGCTGAGAAATATTCTTCGCCCTTTAAAAGTGTTTTGTTTGATGGGCCAAGGTCAGCTGATCCTCCAAAGATTAGTTCTTCGTCCTTTGCTATTTTGTTTAATACTTCGCCGAAAACTGATCTTGTCGCCATATCTTTGTCAAATGAGTCGTAATATTCGTCTTCTAGGTAATCTTTTTTGTGATATTCAAAAGATTCTTTATATTTTTTGTACTCTTCTGGATATTTTTTGGCGTATTCTTCTTCGATTTTTAGTTTTTCTTCAGCTTTTTTTGTATTTTCTTCTATTAGTTTGTCAAAATGTTCTCTTACTTCTTCTGACACATAGAAGTCTTTATCAGGCATTTCGAAGTATTCTTTTGTCTTCTTTGTAAAGTCTTCTCCAAGAGGTGATCCGTGAGTTTTTTCGCTACCTGCGTTTGGTGAGCCAAATCCAATTTGTGTCTTTATTTCTATAAGTGATGGTTTGTCTGTCTTCTTAGCTTTTTCTATTGCTTCATTTATTGCTTCTTCGTCGTTTCCATCTTCTACTAAAAATGTGTCCCAGCCCAATGCTTCGTATCTTTTTCTCACGTTTTCTGAAAAAGCCAATTCAGTTGAGCCTTCGATTGAAATGCTATTTGAGTCATAAAGTGCTATTAGTTTTTTAAGTTTAAGTGTGCCTGCAAGTGATGATGCTTCGTTTGAAATTCCTTCCATTAAACATCCGTCGCCGACGATTGTGTATGTGTAGTGGTCGACAAGTTTTGCGTCGTCTTTGTTGTAGATTGCTGCAAGTTTTTCTTCTGCTATTGCCATTCCAACTGCCATTGCTATTCCCTGTCCAAGTGGGCCAGTTGTCGCTTCTACTCCCTTTGTATGTCCGTATTCTGGATGTCCTGGTGTAAGTGAACCGAGCTTTCTAAAATCTTTTAAGTCGTCAATTGTAAGTCCATAGCCAAATGTGTGAAGTAGTGAATATAATAGTGCGCTGCCGTGACCTGCTGATAATATAAATCTGTCTCGATTTTCCCAATTCATATTTTTTGAGTCTCGAATTATGTGATTTTTAAATAATTCATACGCCATTGGTGCTGCTCCAAGCGGCATACCTGGATGGCCTGAGTTTGCTCTTTCTACTTGATCTACACTTAACATTCTTATTGTGTTAATTGCTTTTTTATCTATGTTCAATTTTACACTCCTCACTCTACTGAATTTTTATCTTTTAATACTGCTAACAAAAATTTTGGCAAGTCAATTTGCCTTTTTATTCGGGATGGGTTCTTGATAAGGCGATAGAACCACTCGAGTCCGAGTTTTATAAATATGTCAGGGGCGCGATTTGCTCTTCCGGATAATATGTCAAGGACTCCGCCGTTTCCTATTATCACTTTGGCTTTTAAGTAGTCTTTATTTGCGTCAATCCACTTTTCTTGTCGTGGAAATCCAAATCCTACAAAGATTATGTCCACATTTTTTTGATTAATTTCTTCTATAATCTTTTGTTCTTCGGATGTGTCGGTTTTGTTGTCAATTTTGGAAGCAAAGTATCCGTTGTGATAGCCTACGACCTTTAGGTTTTTGTATTTTTCTTCTACTTTTTCTTTGGCATCTTTTGCGACACCCTCTTTTCCTCCGAGAAAGTAGAGGTTAAGTTTTTTTTCGTCTGCAAGTTCTAGAAGTTTAATTGATGTATCAAAGCCTGTGACTCTTTCTTTTAGCGGCTTTTTTCTCATTTTGCTCGCGTAAATTAGACCTATTCCATCACAAAGGACGAGGTCCGCCGAGTTGACAAGGTCTTTTAATTTTTCATCTCTTCTTGCTGCCATCACAATTTCTGTATTTGGCGTGTATATTCTATTTAGTTTTGTGGTATTTAAGAATTTGCGCAGAATATTTTCACATTCTTCGTTTGTTATATTAAAAATCTCTACGCCAAATATTTTTACTTTGTCCATATTTATCTCCAGTTTTAAGTTTATCACATTGTTTGAAAGGTTTCTACATCGAAACTTATTTGGAAAGGTTTTACTATTTTTATTTGTGATTTTATTTATTTTCTCAATAATTTTTATAAAAATAACTCCACCTAAATTTAAAGATTATGGTAATCGAAAATATTTTAGGTGGAGCTAAATTTTTATTTAATTTTATAGTATTATTTATTTTGTGCCGATATTTGCAATATTTTTAACTGTTTCTACCGCTTTTTTCATTTGATCTACAGAAACGAGTTCATATCTGCCGTGATAATTGTATCCTCCTGTAAATAGGTTAGGACAAGGAAGACCCATGTAAGAAAGTTTTGAGCCGTCAGTTCCGCCTCTTGTTGCTTCGATTAATGGCTTAACTCCCGCCTTTTCCATGGACTCTTTGGCAAGTTCTACTATTTCCATGTGCGGAGTTATTTTTTCTTTCATGTTGTAATATTCATCTCTAACTTCGACTTTAACTCTATCTCCATATTTTAAATTTAAAAATTCACCGATTTTTTGGATGAGTTCTTTTTTAGATTCAAATTTTTCTTTGTCGTGATCTCTAATTATATATGACATTTTAGTTTCTTCGACTGATCCGTCGATGGAAATCATGTGGAAAAATCCTTCGTATCCTTCTGTAAACTGTGGCCTTTCGTTTACTGGAAGCATTCCGTCAAGTTCAAATGCTATACCCATTGAATTTACCATTGTGTCTTTGGATGAACCTGGATGCACATTTTTGCCTTGGATGTAAATATCTGCACGAGCGGCGTTAAAGTTTTCGTATTCAAGTTCGCCTATTTTTCCGCCGTCCACTGTGTATGCAAAGTCAGCGTCAAATTCTTCTACATTAAATTTATCTGCACCACGGCCAATTTCTTCATCTGGAGTAAATCCAACGCGAATGTCGCCATATGTCGCATTTTCGTCGTGAATTAATTCGTCGATTGCAGTCATTATTATTGCAATTCCAGCTTTATCATCTGCTCCAAGAAGTGTTGTGCCGTCTGTTGTTATTATAGTTTCGCCCTCTAGGTCTTTTAAAAATGGAAATTCTAAGACTCTCGTTGTAAATTTATCATTTAAAACAATGTCTTTGCCATCATAATTTTCTATTATATTTGGAGACACTCCCTTTGCCGTCATATCTGGCGCTGTGTCCATGTGTGAGATAAATCCAATTTTCTTTTTGCTTGGATCTTTTCCCTTTAACTTTCCATACACATAACCGTTTTCATCAATGCGAGCATCAAGTCCCATTTCTTTTAACTCTTCCAATAGAATTTTGGCAAGATCCAATTGAACTTCTGTCGATGGAGTTGTGTCGCTATTTTCGTCACTTGTAGTTTCAATTTTTACATATTTTAACAGTCTCTCAATTAATTTATCCATAAATTCCTCCTTTTAATCCTTTACTATGATTATACAAAATATTCCCTAAATTGAAAACTTTTATAAAAAGATATACACTAGGATTGGAATAATTATATGGAGGGCAAAATGAAATATTTAAAAACTAATTATGCAGATATTGAAGAGATAAAAATTAATGACAAAGACGCTCTACTTGTTACACCTAAGGACATAGATGTGGATAAGACTATAGTTTTTTATCACGGATGGGGATCTTGCAAGGAAAATCAAATTTTTAGAGCAAATATTTTTGCAAGCTATGGCTATAGAGTAATTCTTCCCGATGCCTATTATCACGGAAGTAGAAAGAATGACGATTTTGATTACGAAGATATAGAAGTCTTAAGAAAGTATATTTTAGAGACAATTATGCACAATATTGAAGAAGCTCCTTCAATTTTTAAATATATTGACGAAAACTTTGGCGGAGAAATTGCCGTTGGAGGTCACTCAATGGGTGCTATAACTGCAGGTGGACTTTACAATTTCAAAAAAGATCTAAAAATGGCTTATGTATTTAATGGAATGAACGACTGGGCTTATTTAGTTAACGCTGTTAACGATGGAAGAGAAAAAGATCAATTGAGCTACACAGAGATGAGGGTAAATGATTTTTTCTTGGACATGAATCCAATGGAAAGTGCAGAAAACTTTAAGGATAGGCCAATAGTTTTATTTAACGGAGAAGACGACGATGTTGTCGATCCAAAGGGTCAAGAGAATTTTTATAAAAAGCTAAATGAAATTTATACCAATAAAGATTTAATTGGCTATGAAACTTTTGAAATGACTAGTCACCAGCTTACGACACAAATGCTTGAAGCCGCAATTAAATTCTCAAAAGAAACTGCAAACTTTTAACTTAAAAAAGCCACCCTCTTGGGTGGCAATTTAAAAATTATTCAGCTGGTTTAAATTCAGATTTTTCTGCTCCACAAAGTGGGCATTCCCAATCAGCTGGAAGATCAGCAAAAGCTGTTCCTGGTTTTACACCATTGTCTTCATCGCCAATTTCTGGATCATAAATATATCCGCATACTGTGCATTCATATTTTTGCATCTTAAAATCCTCCTTATAAGATTAGTGCACCAATGTGCCTCGTCTTTATTATACCCAAATTTTATAAATATACCACATTTTACTTAAATGTTTGTAAATTTTTGTGGTTAATATTTTTATAAAACGGGTAAATTAATTAAAGATGGAGTGAGAACAATGGACAGCATATATAATTACAATGGTTTCATCAACAGCGATCTCTCCTGTATTAAATCCTTTCTCGGCAATGCCATAGAAAGATTAAATGGTTATATTGTCGACGATGATATGCTCTTTGACATAAAAGTAATATTAAACGAGCTCGTTATAAATGGCGCTATGCACGGAAACAACGAGGAATACGACAAGAAAGTTTACTTGGACTTATCGCTTAATGATGAACAGATTAAAATAAAAGTGCGCGACGAGGGTTGTGGCTTTGCTTTTGACAACTCTGATTATGACTGTAAAGATTTCAAATGCAGCGGACGTGGCCTTATGATAGTAGAAGCACTAACTGACGAACTAATTTTAAATAATAATGAAGTAATTGCTATAAAAAATATTTAAACTCAGTTTTAAAGAAACTGGGTTTAAAGCTATGTTTAAATATCTAGGCTCTAGAAAATTCTAGGGTCTTTTTGTCTTGCTTTGATTTAGGGTAATATGGGAATTTAAAATTTTTTTGGATATTATTTTTGTTAATAATATCATTTTGAGCGAAACGAAGGTCGAAGACTTGAGTGGAGGCGAAGAATCTGATGGTTGCGGGGTTGATATGTTATTTTTATGAGAAGTTCGTAATTATTTTGTTGAATAAGTATTTTATTGTGCTTAATTATTCTCCCCTATACTTCCAGATCCCTTAAAGACCTAACAGGAATCTTTGATTCCGTCGTAGGTCTTATACTGTAAGTGCGACTACGCTCGGGATGACGATGTGACACAATTTAATAATAACTCTATCAAGCGTCATTCTGAGCGGAACGAAAGCCGAAGGCTTGAATGGAGTCGAAGAATCTGATGGTTGTGGAGTTGATATGTTATTTTTATGAGAAG
>JASBZH010000042.1 GCA_029983555.1 Peptoniphilus sp.
AACTTTTTTCAATTTATTTTGAAAAGTTTTTGTGAAGTTTTAAGAGTTGTTGTCGTTTCAAGTGACAACTATTATAGTTTAACAAGTTCTTATTAGTTTGTCAAGAACTTTTTTATTCTTTTTTTTAATTTTGTAAAGTTTTTTAAGACTTGTAAATTTTATTAAAAAAAGAACAGCTGCTTTTTGCGACAGCTGTTATATAATACTACCTATTAGTTATCTTGTCAACTATTTTTTTGAAAATTTTTAAATTGTTTCAAAATTATATTCAAGTTCGTCTACGGCCTTTATATTATAATCCATATCTTCTAACATTTTCAAATCATCTTCTATTGTGTTTGTCTTTGTTGTAAGTAAGTCACCTGAAATTGTTGCATTAGCTCCACTCTTAAATGCACTTTTTCCAAATTCTTCCATTAATGATCTTCCACCTGCAAGTCTTATTGCTGATTTTGGATTTATAAATCTAAAGATTGCACAAGTTCTATTTAGTTCTTCCATAGAAAGTGGTTCGATATCTTCTAGTGGAGTATGTTTAATTGGACTTAATAAATTAACTGGTATTGATTTAATATCTAGTTTTCTTAATTCAAGTGCCAAGTCTATTCTATCTATATAAGTTTCTCCCATTCCTATGAGTCCACCAGAACACACCTCCATTCCAGCCTCTTTTGCTGCTTTAATTGTGTCAATTTTTTGATCATAGCTGTGTGTAGAACATATACCTTCAAAATAATTTCTAGATGTTTCTAAATTATTGTGGACTCTTCTTATACCCGCTTTTTTTAATTTTTCAAATCCTTCTTCAGAAATAAGCCCACCTGAAATACAGATTTTAAGTTCAGGAGCTTCTTCGTGAATCTTCTTTGTAATATTGCAAATTTTATCTATATCTTCATCACTTAAGTTTTTTCCACTAGCTACCATTGAATAGCGCGGTACTTTTCTTCTATATTTATCAAGAGCATCATTAATTATAACTTCTTCTGGTAGAAGTGAATACTCTTTAACTTCTGTTTTATAGTGAGCTGATTGTGCACAAAACTTACAATCCTCTGAACACTTACCACTCTTAGCGTTAATTATAGTGCACATGTCAAATTCATTGCCACAAAAATGGTCTCTTATTTCATCAGCTGCTTTTGTAAGTTCCTTATAGTCTTCTTTATATAATTCTATTGCTTCTTCTCGCGTAATTTTGTATCCATCTTTTACTTTTTCTTTTAATTTAAAAATATCCATAAGTTTATCACCCATGGATATTATACAAATTAAATTCTATATGGTCAACCTATTATAGTTTTAGGTTATCAATTGTAAAATTCAAAAACCCCAAATTTAATTGGCACATTGGAATTTCTAAACTTTCTCTCATATTCAGTCACTATATTTTGTGGATACTCATCTTCTTCCATATCAAAATCAGTAATAAGTTCAGAAAATCCTGTATCTCTAAAATAATCTAGACTCTCTTCAAAAAGCTCAAGATCATCCGTCTTAAAATATATTTGAGATTTCTCTTTTAAAATAATCTTATATTTTTCCAAAAATCTCGGATAGGTTAATCTTCTTTTTTTGTGTCTTAATTTTGGCCAAGGATTGCAGAAGTTGATATAAATCCTATCTATTTCATTTTCATCAAAATATTCCAATATGTTTTCTGCATTTATTGGCATAGCTCTAACATTTGTAAGCTCTTCCTTTAGAATTTTTCTAGTCGCATAAATAAGCGCATTAGTTTCTAAATCTACCATTATATAATTAATATTTTTATTTCTCTTTGCTGACTCTATTGTGAATTTTCCCTTACCGGCTCCAATTTCCAAATATATTGGATTGTCATTTCCAAAAATTTCCGACCATCTGCCTTTGTTTTGTTCACCATTAAAGTAAACATAGGGATTTTCTTGCATTTCAGGTATTGCAAAGTGTTTTTTTCTAAGTCTCATAATACATCCCTCAACTCTTTTTTCTATTTCAATTTAGGTATTATATCATAGAAAAAAAAGCTGTCAATCGATTATTTTATTTTATTTTCTTACTCCTTCCCGTACTATAATCTATAGAAACTCCGGGCTCGATATTTTTTACTAAGACTCTAAAATTTATTCCTTTGCCATTATCTTCAACACTATAAGCTTCAATTATTACTCCGCGTGCAACTAATTCATCATCTCTAAAAATTGGAGTTACCCTATACCTTACTTTTTTGCCAGTATCCTTTATATAATTCGCTACCGCATTTTCAAATGGAAGCATTCCTTTTGTATTAAAAGATCTAGTCCCTGTCATAAGGTTTAACCAATTGTCATTTTCCCCCGCTAGTTGAAAACCTATCAAATGGCACCTGTTATATAAAACTCCACCTTCTATAAAATTATATTTCTTCTGATGCCATCCAGTAGGATAAACTTTTGATATATCTTGTCTCTTTTCTCTAGGCATCAGTTCTCTTCCTAGTAAAGCATTTGCAGGTCCAACTCTATTTAGCTTATCAAGAGGAGAATAATATTCAAAAACTTTTCTATTTTCTAAATCTTCCTTAGAAAATTGAGGTTGATTTTTATCGATGACATAGAACTCAGATTTTTCGGTTACCTTGTATTTATTTCTATCAAAAGCTCCCGAATCTGTCAAAAACTTTGAAAAACTATGCCCAAGTCCTTCTCTACTTTCATAATTCTTTAAAAGACTTTCATCGCCAATCAGTGCTCCAATTATAGCGAGAGCAATTAAAGCTATTACCGTCCATTTTTTATTTTGATTCTTATTGTTCTTGGCCATTTTTACCTACTTTTTTAAAAACACAAAGCCAAATAGCCTTATCTTGATCAAAGACTCTATGTACATCGTGCGGATTTATTTTAATAATATCTCCTGGTTTTAAATGTAAAATTTCATCCTTAAACTCAATGCTGGCCTTTCCATCATAGAGCATCACAATTTCCAAATCATCTTGATCAAACTCTTCCGTATCCTGGTTTAAAGATAGAGTCCTATTTATAATAATATCGTCATCTTCATATATAACTTCCTCTATCTCCAAATCTTTACTAAAATTTAAATTATCAAAAAAATTGAATAAAAATCTGTCCAAATATATCACCTAGT
This sequence comes from Peptoniphilus sp., assembly GCA_029983555.1. GTDB lineage: Bacteria > Bacillota > Clostridia > Tissierellales > Peptoniphilaceae > Peptoniphilus_A. The sequence continues at coordinate 3,112 of JASBZH010000042.1, forward strand.
TTATTATATCAAAACTTTTCACTATTTTTTAAATTTACATTTCTCTAAAACTTCTAATAAAATTTTATAAAATTTGTTTAAACTTTTTATACTAAAAGCTTCATCAGGGCTATGAAAATCCCAGGAATTTGGGCCAATAGAAATGATATCAAGATCTTTAATTTTTGCAGCAAAATATCCACATTCTAATCCTGCATGTATAGGTTTAACTTTTGGATTATCATAATTTTCTTTATAAATATCTAAAGTTAGTTCTCTAATCATCGACTCACTCTTATACGGCCAAGAATAATAAGATCCCCACACTTTGTAATCAAATTCACAAATCTCCGATAACCTTATAATTTTATCCCTCAAAAAAGACCTTTGTGAGTCATAGTTAGCTCTAATATCACAGATAACAAACAAAGTATCACCATCTATATATATTTCTCCAACATTGTTAGATGCATCGACCATACTTTGAAAACTATTTGATAATATAACTGCATCCGCTGGCAAGAGTAATATAAAATCTAATATTTCTTGATTAAATTCATTATCATAATAATAATCAACTGATTTTCTTTCAATATTTATATTTAAATTTTTTAATGAAGGAAACTCTCTTTTGACTAATCTTAAAAATTCATCTTTTTTTTCTAAAAGACTGTCTTCATTCTTAACTCCTATTACAATTGAACTCTCTCTTGGTATAGAAAGCCTGAAACTTCCACCAATAATATTATTAATATAAAAAGGAATGTTTAAATATTTTAAAAATCTAAATAATATTATATTACTATTTCCACGCCCTTTATTTATATCTTCTCCAGAATGTCCTCCAATAAGTCCTGATATTGTTATTTCAAAACCTTTTAATTCGTTACTTTCAATTCTATTTAATTTTTTTGTTGATGTTATTGTTATACCTCCAGCACTAGATAATAAAATTTCATCTTCTATGCAATGGTCTAAGTTAATCAAATGTCTCGCTTTTAATAAATCTTGATTGAAATTTTTGGCGCCAGAAAAATCCTCCTCTTCACAACTTGTAAAAATGGCTTCTATCTCAGGGTGTTTTAAAGAATGATCTTCTAGAATTGTAAGAATTGTACTCACACCAAGCCCATCATCTGCACCTAGGCTTGTTCTTCCGTGTGTTGATACAATATCTCCATCAACAAAATACTTAATGCCATCCTCTTTAAAATTAATATCAACACCTAATGCTTTTTCACAAACCATATCAATATGTGCTTGAAGCGCGATTGGTGCATAACTTTCATATCCTTTGCTTGCCTTTTTTCTGATTAAAACATTTTTATAATTATCTTTATAAGTTTCTAAATTATGTTTTTTACCAAATTCATAGATATAATCTCTAATTTTTTCTTCATTATAACTTTGTCTTGGTATTTTTGTTATTTCAAAAAATTGCTCTAATACTTTACTCATTTCTATCTCCAACTCTATATATTAAATTCTTTAAGTATTTTATAAATTCCTCTTTTGTTTTTTTATTGGAAGTATCTTTATTTATCATAGCTTCATACAAATATGAACTATGTACTCTTATTGTAGTTTCTATTATAAAATCAATATCCTCTTTATGATAGCCACACTTTAAAAAACTCTTTGTGATAGCCTTGTCTCTTTCAAAAATGTTTCCCGAAGTTAACATCAACATTATATCCTCATCTATCCCTTCGAGCTCTTCTGGAAATATAACATAATATTCATTAATTATCTCATGAAGCATATTTTTATATGTTCCATAAAACATATTAAAATATATATCAGGATATTTAAAACAAAAATCATTAAATACCTCATAAATTTTTATATATCTATCTATTGGATTATCTACTTTTACAATCTTTTTTTTAAGATCTTTTATATATCCTTCTAGATATTTCACCGACGCGTACATCAATAATACATCTAAATTTTTAAAATAATTATATAGAGTCGCAGAATTATATCCTGATTTATCAGCGATTTTTCTTATAGTTACTTTATCGATACCTTCTTTTTCAATTATTTCAATAGTTGCTTCAATGAAATAACTCATCACTCTTCTTTCTTTTAATTTCATTATATCCTCCCAATTTATAAAGATGCTTGACAATTTTTTAGTTCCTAATTATAATTATAATATAATCATGATTATATTTCAATCACGTATAGGAGGTTTATATGAAAAAGAAAATAAAATTAAAAGCACCTGATGCTTTAGTCCTAATTGTAGTGCTTTTAGTAGTTGCATCTATTTTGACTTACATACTTCCAGCAGGAGAATATAACCGAACTATTGATCCAATAACACAAGCAGAAGTAGTAAATCCAAATTCTTTTCACAAAGTTGAAAAAAGTCCAGTTTCTCCTTGGGGAATTTTAAAATCTGTTCCACAAGGTTTAAATGAATCGGCAGATATCATCAATTTTCTTTTAATTATTGGTGGTTTTTTTGGAGTATTAAAAGGAACTGGAGCTTTAGATTCTCTTTTAAAGTCCGCAATTATTAATCTTAAAGGAAAAGAAAAACTCGTTATTCCTATCGTCCTTACTTTTTGGGGACTTGGCGGGGCAATTATAGGTAATTTTGAAGAGTGTCTTGCATTCTTGCCACTTCAAATAACTCTATGTCTAGCTTTAGGATTTGACTCAATAACTGGAGTAGCACTCGGTATGTGTGGTGTTGGAATAGGATATATAGGTGCAATACTTAATCCCTTCACGGTTGCTACAGCTCAAAAAATTGCAAATGTTCCACTTTATTCAGGAATGGGAATTAGAGTAATATCATTCATTGCACTTTTAATTGTAACAATTGTTTACATATACAGATATGTAGGTAAAATTCACACAAATCCAGAGTTATCCCTTGTTTACACAGAAGACCTATCTTCTCCTTATAAAGAAAATGATTTGTTATCAGAAGATGTTCATTTTACTAAAAAACATAAGCTTGTATTATTAGCTTTTTTACTTACTATAATATTATTAGTTTATGGAGTTATTAATTATGATTTCTACTTACCAGAAATTGCAGCTGTATTCGTGGGTTCGGGAATTATAATGGGCCTTATTAGTGGGCTTTCTGTAAATAAAATAGCAGAAGAATTTGTAAAAGGCGCTTCTAACATGCTTTACCCTGCACTTTGCGTCGGTTTTGCAAGGGCAATTACAATCATAATGATAGAAGGAAATATTCTTGATGTAATAGTTAAAAATTTCTCAAAACTTGTAGCTGGTCTACCTTTGCAAATTTCTGCTGTTGGTATGTATGTTTTTCAAAGTATTATTAATATCTTTATACCTTCCGGAACAGGTCAAGCTGTAGTAAGTATGCCGATAATGACACCACTTGCCGATGTAACTGGACTTACTCGTCAAACAGCTTGTTTAGCTTTTCAATTTGGAGACGGTATTACTAATTTAATTACTCCTACTGCAGGCGACCTTATGGCTGCCATTGCTATTGGAGGAATATCTTATGGAAAATGGATGAAGTGGTTTTATAAATTATTACTAATTTGGTTTGTAGTTTGTTCAATTATACTTATAATTGCAACTGCGATATCTTATGGACCTATTTAAAAGGAAGTGATAAAAATAAAAAGAAACGGAATTTTTAGTGCACTCTTATCTGCTATAATATTTGGAACTATGCCACTATTTACTAAATTAATATATAGTTTTGGAGCTAATGAAGTCTCTGCAGCTTTTTATAGAGTATTTTTATCGCTATTTCTAATTTATATATCTGGTAAGAAAAGAAAACACTCTTTTTCATTGTCTTTTAAAGAAATAAAATATCTGTCCATCGCTTCTTTAAGCTTTACTTTAACAAGTTTAACTCTTTTTAAAGCTTATAATTATATGGATTCCGGGGCAGTAACTAGTATCCACTTTGCTTATCCAATTATAATTTTTATCATGAATTCTATAAAAAGTAATAACGTTCCAAACCCTAAAGAGATAGTGTCAATTATAGTTTGCACAGTGGCTTTAATATTTTTATATAATCCTTCTTCTCTAAATAGTCACGGCATAATATTAGCTTTTATTTCAGCCTTAACTTATAGCATATATTCTTATATGTTAGATTCAGAATCTATCAGAAGTTTAGATACAAGTTCAAAATTACTATATATAAATTTGCTATCAGCTTTTGGAATAATTCTCTTTTCCCTTGTTACAAAACAAGAAATAAAGTTAGATTTAAATTTAGTAGAATGGAGTGGTGCATTTGCATATTCAGCTATACTAACTTTGGGAGCAACATCGCTTTATCAAAAAGCAATATCTAGCATAGGAGCAAAAGAAACTTCTATTTTAAGCACATTTGAACCTATTACATCTGTTATTCTAGGAGTATTCCTACTAGGTGAAAAAGTTTCTTTCATTCAAGTTATTGCAATAGCATTAATACTATCCTCAGCTACTTACCTAGTTAATCAAAATAATAAAGTTCTATCTAAGACTAGATACTAACTTTAGATTTAATATTAATTTGTAAAAAACCCTAGTGCACATTCGAGTATCTTCTAATTTGAACTTAAATGAGCACTAGATTTTTTTATTTAAAATCATATAAAATTTTATTCAGTAATAATACTTGCTGTTTAATCACTCCTTAGTAAGTTAAACAAATTGAACTCAAAAATTTTAAACAACTTCACTCTGATTAAAAATTCTATGCACATCAATTTCTTATATTAAACCTCCCATTAATTCTACCTCCTATCCTATTTAAATAAAAAAATGAAATCTAGAACTCATACAAAAGTATCGTTCTAAATTTCATCTATTTCTAATTATTATTATTTTTAACTTCTTTATTTGTCTCTGGCAATAAAAATGAACCTATTAGGAATGTCAAACTCAATACAAGTGCAAAGTTAAGTCCTGCAACATATCCTATTTCATCTATTATCCTGCCGATTATAAAAAACATTATTGTTTCAATTACGTATGACACGAGCCAAAATAATCCCATGACTGCTGTAAGTTTTCCTGGATTCATATCATCCATCTCCTGTGGAATCATCATTAGTGATGTCATTGGTATAAACATAAATACTCCCACACTTATTGCAGATATTACTGCAATGATTCCAATTTTCGCATTTAACATTATAAATCCGCTTAGTGTAACCAATACACCAGATATTCTTATTACTGGAATTCTCTTTTTAATCTTTTTTGACATAAATACTGCTATTGCTGTTCCCAGTAGACCTCCAACTGCTATAAGTGCAGATACTTTTGTTGAGTTAATTATTGAAAGTCCTGAAATTGGAAAGATATTCAATAACACTAAATAAAATGTCAAAACACCAGAATAAGTAAATGGAAGTGCCCAAAATACTTTTTCTTTCATCGCGTCTATTATAGTAAATTTATTTTCTTGACTTCCATTTTTTTCTTTTTCATCATCTTCTATATTTCTTCCAAAAATTAACCACAATATAAGAAATATGAGATTAATCACTGCGAAAAATCCCATGCTCTTTTGCCAAGTTTTAAACAAATTAATTATTGGCTTTGCAATTAGTAGAGCTATTAAACTGCCTGCTGTATAGGCTGCAGAATTTATGGCATTTACTGCCGGTCTATCTTTTTGTGCAAAATACTTTACTACAACTGGACTAAAATAGACAATATGTAATGCTCCTCCGAGTCCCATGACAAATCTTCCAAGTACAAAAATTAAATATGTTGGTGCAAAAATCGATAATGCATTTCCTAAAACGATTAGAAAGGAACCCAAAGCAATGGATCTTTTTAAAAATAATTTTCTAAGTACAAAGGCAGCCATAAAATTGCCAATAACTTTTGCTATCGTTATTGCATTGGAAATAAAAGTTGCCGATGTAAAATCTTTTAAATTAAAAAACCCCATAATCTGAGGCGTAAGCGTACTTCCAGCAATCCAATTTGCTGCGAAGAATGCATATGTAAAAAACATTATAAGTTCTATTATTATAGACTTAGTCGTGGTCTCTACTACTTCACTTGCAATATTAGATTCTTTTAAATTTTGTGACATTTCTTTCCCCCCTAGTAAGTAAAAAACAGAATGTATATATAAAAGGTCACCTCTTTAATATAACACATTCTGTTATGACTTTCGATATCTAATAAACATCGATCATGAATTTAATTCATGATATTTTTAATAATATTCTTTTTCAAATAATTCTAAGAAGGAATTCATCGAATTTGTTATTATCTTATCTTTTAAACAAACTAACAGTAATCTCCAAGGAAAACTTGGTTTAGCTAGTTTAATTGAACTGACATTTTCAAGTGAGTGTTGATCTACCCACGGTTTTGGAAGGATAGCTATACCTTCATTTTCTTCTACCATTGCTAAAAGCAAATCCCATTCTTTACTCTTAAAAACAATATTTGGCTTAAATCCTACTTCTTCACACTTATCTATTAAGATATCGTGTGACATAAATTGAGATGTTACATGCAGAAATTTCTCATTTTCTAGCTCTTTTAAGTTTACAGATTTTAAATTTGCAAATTTATGTTTATTACTTACAAGAAGTACATATTCAGATTCAAACACTTCTTTAATTTCAAATCTATCGTCATTAAATGGATTGTTAACGACACCTATATCAATTTTATTTTGTAATAATTTATCAATAATTATCGGACCATTTTTCTCAACAATCTCTAAATTGACATCAGGATATTTTTTATTAAATTCGAGTATCTTTTTAGAAAAATAAATACTTCCAGCTCCCGGAGGAAGCCCCAATCTAATATTATTGTCAGAAACAGCAAGTTTATCCAACATCTGATTCTTTTTTATCTCGTAATAAGACATTATATCTTTGGCAAAGTCATAAACTATTTTGCCCTGTTTTGTCAAAGTAAAATTTTTGTAATCTCTATCTATTAATTTGACTTTTAAAGTTTCTTCTAAATTTCTTATAGATTTGCTAATTGTAGATTAACTAACAAATAGCTCCTTAGCTGCTTGGGTAAAACTTTTACACTCAACAGTTTTTACGAAATAAGTTAATTTTAATAACATATAACTCACCTCTTAATAAATAAATCTATAGACTATTTACCCAATTATGACAAAGAAAATGCTTTTTATAAAAACATTATTTTGAGTAAATAAAGTTTTATTGCCCATTTTTAGCTATTTCTCACGAATTATTAAATTAATATTATAAAATGATAACTTTACGATTTTTAAACCTATATTTTAAATAAAATTTTTTAAAATTATAGTTTCTCAAATGTTAAGTTCCATGGCTACATGCAAAATCCCATCTTCTAAAAATTCTTCGCTTGCTCTAGCAAATCCAAATTTTTCGTAAAATCCTACGGCATAAACTTGCGCCTCTAAATATATTTTGTCGTAAGTTTTTAATTTTTTTATATATTCTATAGCACTTCTCATAAGAATCTCTCCATAGCCACTTTTCCTATTTCTAGATATAACTCTTCCAATATGAATGGTCTCCATTTTAAAGTCATCTGGAAAAATTCTAAGATACGAAATTATTTCTCCTTTTTCCACATAAAATATGTGAATGCTATCATAATCTTTACCATCTATATCTTCGTATGCGCATTTTTGTTCAACTACAAATACGTCGAGTCTAAGTTTTAAAATCTCGTACAATTCATGTGTCGTTAGCTCGTCAAATTTCTTAATAAAAAGTTTCATGTGATACCTCTTTAAACATTAATTTTCACAATTATATATTTTGCCGATTAAAATTTATTTAATTATACAATATTAAAAATTAGTTTCAAGATTTACTATAATAAAAAAGCTGAGGATAATTTAACCTCAGCTCATAAAAGTATTAATATTTTTAACTAATTAGTATATCTTTGCTCCTGCAGGTATTCTATTTGACACCATCAAAAGGTTGAGTCTTTCCTCGCCTTCTTCTTGGTGAACTGCAGAAAGTAACATTCCACAAGATTCAATACCCATCATCTTTCTTGGTGGAAGATTTACTATTGCTATAAGTGTCTTTCCAATCAATTCTTCAGCAGAATAATAATTTTTAATTCCTGAAAGAATAATTCTATCCTTGCCAGTTCCATCATCTAATGTGAATTTCAAAAGCTTTTTACTCTTTGGAACTTCTTCACAATTTTTTACTTTAACAGCCCTAAAATCAGATTTTGAGAATGTATCAAAGTCAACAAATTCTTCAAATAATGGCTCGATTTCAACTTTAGAAAAGTCGATTTCTTCTTCTATATTTTCCACTGGTATAGAAACTGATTTCTTTAGAGTTTCTTTCTCATCATCCATTGGTTTCATTGT
>JASBZH010000043.1 GCA_029983555.1 Peptoniphilus sp.
AATAGTAAATATTGTGCTAGTTTAATTTACACAATATTATGGACTTGACTAAAATACTTGTTGTATTTCTTTTTACATTTTAAAAAACAAATAAACTTTAAAATCTTTTGACTAAAATTCTTGTTTCAAAATATTTTTAAATTATGAAAATTTTATATCTGTAATTTTATAATAGTGGATATTAAAAATTAAAATAAATAATACATCATACTTATAAATATTACACACTATTTATAATGCTTGTAGATGTTGTAATATAGCCATTTCACGGCAAGAAAATCTTTGTTATTATTTTAACTTTTATGATAAGTGTTATTAATAGAAAAAATAGGATATATATTTAGTGAATTATTTTTATGTGTTTTAAAAGGAGTGTAGACATGAAAAGACCAGATTGTAATTTATTAGATAAGTATGATTTATTTATAGGTGGAGAATTTGTTGAATCAAGTGGCGGAGAGTATTTTGAAACTAAATGTCCAGCTGATGGCGAAGTTTTAGCTGAAATTACTCAAGCTACTGAAGAGGATGTTGATAAAGCTGTTAAAACTGCATGGAAAGCTTTTGAAACTTACAAAAAAACAAATAAAGCTGAAAGGGCAAAACTTTTAAATAATATTGCCGACATTATAGATGAAAATGCAGACCATTTAGCTATGGTAGAAACTCTTGACAATGGTAAACCAATAAGAGAAACTGCTGGCATAGATATTCCTGCATCTGCAGAGCACTTTAGATATTTTGCGGGCGTTATCACAGCTGAAGAGGGAACTGTAAATGCAATTGATGAAAATACTCTTTCTTTAGTGCTTCGTGAGCCAATCGGTGTAGTTGGACAAATTATTCCTTGGAACTTCCCATTCTTAATGGCTGCTTGGAAACTTGCACCAGCACTTGCTGCAGGTGATACTGTTGTAATTAAACCATCAAGCTCAACTTCACTATCTCTACTTGAACTTGCAAGACTTATTAAAGATGTTGTTCCAAAGGGAGTTATAAATATCATTACAGGTTCAGGTTCAAAAGCAGGTGAATATGTGCTTGCTCACAAAGACATCTCTAAACTCGCATTTACAGGTTCAACAGAAGTTGGATATAATGTTGCAAAACACGCAGCAGATAAATTAATTCCAGCAACTCTAGAACTTGGTGGAAAGAGTGCAAATATATTCTTTGACGACTGCGATATGGATCTTGCTATCGAAGGACTTGCTCTTGGAATTTTATTTAACCAAGGACAAGTGTGCTGTGCAGGTTCAAGAGTATTTGTTCAAGAAGGAATTTATGATGAATTTGTAAAGAAAGCTGTAGAAAAATTTAACGAAGTAAAAGTTGGACTTCCTTGGGAAAAGGACACTCAACTTGGAGCTCAAATAAGTAAAACTCAAAAAGAAAAAGTTTTAAAATATATCGACATTGCATCTAAGGAAGGTGCAGAAATTGTAGCTGGTGGTAAAGAATGCGTTGAGGGAGATCTTGCAAATGGTCACTTCACAATGCCAACTCTTATTACAAATGTAAACAATGATATGAAAATTGCTCAAGACGAAATATTTGGACCAGTTGCTGTTGTAATTAAGTTTAAAGACGAAGAAGAAGTTATAAAACTTGCAAATGACTCTGAATATGGACTAGGCGGAGGAGTTTGGTCTAAAGATATCAACAAAGCTCTAAGAGTTGCAAGAGCAATGGAAACTGGACGTGTTTGGGTTAATAGTTACAATTCTATTCCAGCTGGTGCACCATTTGGTGGATACAAGAAATCAGGAATTGGAAGAGAAACTCACAAACTTGCTCTAGATGCTTATAGCCAAGTTAAAAATATTATGATTGACACATCTGAAAAATCACCTGGATTATACTAATTAATTTATAAGTTGATATAATTGCCAAGGAATCGCTCATAATGGGCGATTCTTTTGTGTTTAAATTAAATATATATGTAAAAAAAGGCTACCGAAAAGTAGCCTTTAATCTTTATAGATCCCTATTTTTAAAATTTCTAATTGATAATAAAATTGAAATAGTAGTCACTACTATAATTATGCCTATCGCAATTAATATATTGTAACTGTAATTCATAATATGAGAGTTATATGCTATATAATAAGTTATACCAAATGCAGCTGCCGCACCAAATCCTATTAGAAGCAAGGTTTTAAAACTCTTTGATCCAAATTTATAGTATCCAGGGATGTATATATTTATGAGCACGAGGATTACAAATATATTTAAAAATTTTAAGAACTCATCTTCGCTACTTAAATCTATATTTGTAATGACACCTGCCAAACTTTCTGATAAGGTCAAAATTATGACTATACCAACGAAGAGTGTAAATACACTTATATATCTTGCTATTATATATTTGTAAGACTTTATTGGCATCGTCTTTAATATAGCTAGAGATCCGTTTTTGTCATCTTTTGTAAAGACCGAAGTGATCTGACCTATAGTTATTGCTATTACAAAAGCTAGGATTGATTGGTTTTTCATAATAACAATTAAAGCTGTCGCTATAAAAAAGACAATCAAAATATTTTTGATAAAGCTATTGATTTTTTTGTCTTCAAGTAGTAGTAAATATTCTCTGTATAAAGCTTCTTTCATTTAATAATTCTCCATTTCTCTTTTCCAGATGCTTTTAAATAGCAAGAGTAACAATATAAAAATTGCCATTAGAATTATAAGGACTATTGGATTAATTATTGTTTTTATTGCATTTTCTGTGAAAAATCCTCCAAAGAAAGACAGTAAAATTATAATAACAACTACAAGAATGAAATTTCGTGCCATTTTAGAATTTTTGCCAAATTTTAAAAGCATATCTAGTGATCCAAGTCCAATATTTAAAGATATTAGAAGAAGTATAGCCCATAGCATAAACATATTTATTTTGATATCTGAGACGATACTAAAAAATATCATTAAGAGTGATACCACTATAACTGATGGCAAAATTGATATTAGAATTTTACTTGTTCCATAATCTTTAGTGGAAATGGGCATTGAGCGAATATATTCAGTAAAATTAGTGTTTAAATCTTCAGTGTAGCTGTTGTAACCTGAAACGGAAAACATAGATCCAACTATTAATGTTAAGAAAACTAGACCCTCTAAATCTGGATCGCCATTTATTAGTGAAACTATAAAGCCAATTTGTGAAAGGGCAACTACTAGTAAACTAAACAAATAAGATATTCTAATTTGGTAAAAATCTCTTTTTAAAAGTGGCATCATGCTTTGTCACCCCTTAAATACAAGACCATTATCTCGTCTATTGTGCTTCTGTCAACGACAAAGTTAGGATAGTTTTTTCTAAATTTCTCCACATCGTCAACGAGCACATTTATTTGATATTTTTCTTTTTTAAATTTTTTGATTAAACTCTTGTCAATCTTTTCAAAATCTTCTTCGCTTACCCTTACAATGCCATAATTTTCTTCCAAGTCGTATTTTTCTTTTGAAAAAATTACCTGTCCATCGTCAATAAAAGTGATGTAGTCAGCAATTTTTTCAAGATCTGTAGTGATGTGTGAGGAAATTAAAATTGAGTTGTCTTCGTCTTCCATATATTCTAAGAATATGTCCAAAATTTCTGATCTTATAACTGGATCAAGACCACTTGTTGGTTCGTCTAATATTAAAAGCTTTGGACGAGAAGAAAGAGCAATTGCAATTTTTAATTTAATTTTCATTCCTTTTGAAAAGTCTTTGTATTTTTTATTTTTAGGTATATCTAATTTTTCTAAAAGTTCGTGAAAATAATTTGAGTCCCACTTAGAATAAATGTCAGAGTAAATCTTTTCAACTTCTTTGGAACTTAGATATTCTCCTATAAAATACTCTTCAAAAACTGAACTGACTTTATCCTTAATCTCCCTTGAAATTTCTTCGCCCAAAATGCGAATGTCGCCATCGTATTTGATTATAGAAAGAATTGATTTTAAAATCGTAGTTTTGCCAGATCCATTTGCTCCAATTAGACCCATTACAGTGCCTTTTTCGACATCAAAATTTATATCTTTTAGCTCAAAGTCTTTATATTTTTTGTTTAAGTTTTTAATTTCAATTGCCTTCATTTTTCCACTCCTTATAAATAAACGTGAGCAGCTCATTTAAATCTAGCTCTTCACTTTTTGCTTTATTTATTAAAACTTTTACATCATTTTTTATGTCTGTGTCCATTTTTTTTGACTTTATTTTTTCCTTTTTCACATCATTTACATAGGACCCTTTGCCAGGCAGGGTGTATATAAAATTGTCTCGCTCTAAATCATCATAGGCTCTCTTAGTAGTTATGACAGAAACCTTTAGATCTTTTGCTAGAGTCCTCATTCCGGGAAGCTTCTCATGTGGTTTTAGGACGCCAGATATGATTTTATCTTCAATCTGTTTTCGTATCTGTTCATAGATGGGGGAGTCTTGCGATTTAGAAATAATTATTTCCATAAAATCACCTTACTCTTAGTGTATATATACAGTATATACATAATACCACGGTGTATATATACAGTCAAGTGGTTTGAATATAAATTTTTTTGGTAGATGGGGAGGATGTAAATAGATGGGATATTTTCTATAAGAAATAGGAAAAATTTAAGCACAGTAAAAATCATTTAGAGCCAAAAAATCTAAACTGCGTCCCGAGCTTTTCGTGGGATTTGTAGCTTTTGAAGAAACAACCTATTCGCCTTAACTGGGAAACTTTAAAGAGCAAATACTTAAACACATAATTACTAAAGACAACAAAACATCGCTCAAGCACCCTACAAATCATTCGATTTGGTTTCGTCTTCTGCGCAATATCCGCTCAGGATATGTGTGGAGAGTATCACGTCAAGATGACGGCACACCACTTAAGTGTCTTTACAGATACTTTTCCCACATGGCACTCGTTAACTTTTGTTTTACTTAATCAGTGTAGCGAGTTTAGTGTGTAGATAAGACGATAAATTTGATTATGGGGGATACATGCATTAAAAAGGTTTAAAAATAAAAAAAGTTATGGCGAATAAATTTCACCATAACTTTAAATTCTTTATTAAATTACACTAAGTTTTTCCATATCCTTAATATCTCTTATATGACCTTTCTCACATCTATTTCCCCATGAGTCTATTAGTTTATCTTCTTTTAAAACACACATTATTTCGCAGTGGTTTGGACATTTGTTGCAATTTACTCCGCGAGTTTTAAATTCAATATCTGTTATCTCAAAATTAAACTCCTTGTGAGAACCCATTTTGTTTGCCATAATTGCAATTCCAATTGCTCCTGCAAGATGTCCCACATCATCGACAATTATATCTTCTTTAAGGGATTCTTCAAAAAACTTCTTTACGCCCTTATTTTTGCTAACTCCACCTTGAAATACTATTGGAGTTTTAATTGATTTTCCTCTACCAACATTGTTTAGATAGTTATTTACGATTGATTTGCAAAGGCCTGCGATAATGTCATTTATTTCATATCCCATTTGAGCTTTGTGAACTAAATCTGATTCTGCAAATACTGTGCAGCGTGCAGCTATCGGCGTAGGATTTTCGGAATTTACTGCGATATCCCCAAATTCTTCAACGGGAACTCCAAGTCTTGATGCTTGTGAAGATAAAAATGCTCCAGTTCCTGCTGCACAAAGAGTATTCATCGCGTAATCTACAACTACACCGTCGTCAATTAAAATGATTTTTGAATCTTGTCCACCAATCTCTAAAATAGTTTTTACATCTGGATGCATAGAAATTGTTCCAATTGCGTGAGCAGTTATTTCGTTACGAACTATAGATGCATCGACAATTGCGCCCACAAGTTTTCTTGCAGAACCTGTAGTTCCAACAGCCATAACTTTATATTTATCTAAATCGAGTTGAGATTCTACTGATTTTGTAAGCCTTTTTACTGCATCGATTGGATTTCCGTGAGTCATTAAATAATCTTGTGCCAAAATATTATTATCTTCATCAATGATTACGCCTTTAGTAGAAATACTGCCAACATCTATGCCATAAAAAACATCTTTCATTTTATCCCTCTTTAAAATTAAATTATTTTCTTTTTTCTCATCATAATCATGTCGTAAAAGGCTTCGAGCCTTGTTTGAAGTCCAACGTCACTAGTTTGTGAGTCAAAGGATATATATAAAATTGGAATTTTATAATCCTTGCTGATATTTTGTAGTGCTGCCATTGAATCTATCTCAGGCATACAACCAGCTGACTTGACATGAATTATACCGTCATAATGTGCCTTTGCACAGTGTAGAGCTCTGTCGATTGTGTACATGCTAGTTGCACCGAGGTCGTACTTTGCATAAGGCTTAATGTGTTTTCTAACTTCTTTTTCTGGCCTGTCAATTATCGTATTAGTTAGGTTCATCCATCTTTCTACTTCTATGCCGCGCTTTGCGAGCCACCTTTCAATATAGTGGTTGGAAAAAGGTTCCATTATTGTATAATATTCTCCGACCATTGCAACCCTAAGAGGATTTTTCGGCTTATTTAGCGGAATTTCCTTAAAGGCCTTCATGTATTTTTTTTGAAAATTTTTGATTTCTCTAAGAGAACTTATGCCTCGCATCTCAGCTAAATATCTATTGTATAATCGGTCAAGGGAACCTTCCTCGACTTCAAAGCCTGCGTTTTTTCTCATGAAATTGTCAGTTAAATCCAAGTACTCAATCATTTTTAGAAATACCGGAATGACTTCACCAATTTTTATAAGTGACATGTCGGGATTTAGAGTCTTAAATTTTTCATACCACGAAGAAGGCTTTGAAAGTTTTGTCTGTGCAAAATTTACAAAGGTAACATCGTAGCCCAAATCTTTAATAATCTGCTCGTGAAGCTCGCCGTAGTAACCAAGTCTACAGAGACCACCAACAGAGACTAAAATTTCTGCACCATTTTCAATTGCTTCAATGTAATTTCCAAGCATAAATTTAAATGGAGCGCACACAGAATCGGGACTATATTTAGAACCAATTTCCAAAGTTTTATTTGTCATTTTAGGCGGTTTTAAATACTCGACGTCCATACCTTCTTCAAAAACCATTTCGATAGGGATGTTGTAATTTCCAAGTTGAGGAAATGTAACTTTTCTAGTCATTTAAAATCCTCCTCTTTTTAAATAGAATAATATCTATAAAACTCTCAAGTCTAGTTTCAATTCCGGCGATTCCCTCTTGTCCATCTACAACCAAATTTAAAATAGGTTTGTCCTTAATTTTTCTCATAATCATTTCATTTGCCATAGAATCAGGGCCACAGTCAAAAGAACTTAGCAGTATTATTCCGTCGACATTATCTTTATACTCTACTATCGCTCCTATAAGCTCTCTGTTAAAGGTCCAAGGCATCGTCTTAGTTACAGCTTTTGATTTATTATCAGATTCATCTCTATCCATATCAGTGGCCCAAATAATTTCAACGCCCATTTTCTCTAACAAACTTTCTATTGGTCCACCTACGTATTCATCCATGGTATTGTACTTGTGGCCAACTAATAAAATTTTACTGCTATCATTTCTCAGTGCATTTTTAAGATTATTTTCTCTAATCTGTCTTTCAGTATTTACAGCTTGTCTTGCAATAATATAGGCTCTTAGCGAGTCGCGTCTCTTTTTACCCAAAGTTTTACCAATATCAATGCAACTTGCGAGTTCCGTTTCTCTAGAAGTATAGTCAACATTAAATGGCAAAATTTTTATATTCTTATCTCTAAAAGTGTTGTATAAAACATCGATAGTAGATTGATATCTAGTGCACATTCTATCATAAAATCCGTATCCACCAATTCTTGGTACCAAAATATAATCGCACTTGTCTAATAAGTAATCTACATGACCCAAAAAAATTTTATATGGCAGACAAGTCTCGTGCAAGGCGATACTTGATCCACGTTTATAAATATCTTTATTAGTATTTGGACTTATAATATATTCAATATCTAATTCCTTGAAAAAATTTATCCACATCGCGTCAAACTCATAAAAAAGCAGACCTCGTGGGATGCCAATTACCATATTTTCCTCCAATTATATAAAATACATATAAAATGTATAAAATTTAAATTTATTTAGTCAACATAAATAATTATATCAAAATACTGAACGTTGTTCAATAATCGCGGCAATAAACTTAATTATATTAATATTTGATTAATATTTGTTTAAAAATTATTAATAAATATTCATGGATTTTTAATAATTTTTGCATCATTTATTATAAAATTGTACAAAAGGTTCTGCATAAAAATACAATATTTTAAGATAATTTATTCATTGATTTAAAGAATTAAATACTACATAATTACCATAAATTACACATTAATTTAAAAATTTTAAGTAAAAATTATGTAAAACTATTTATTTAAATTGTGTATAGTGTATAATATTTTAGTAAATTAAAATAATAGTGTTATTACTTAATGAATTTGGGTAGAATAATTACAGATAGACAAATATTTAGCAGAAAAATTAGACAATCAAAGTTTAGAAAACAGTAAGAAAGAATTTTAAGAATAATTTGTGAGTAAAAATCGGAGGGAAGGATATGTCAGATAATTTTAATGCTTGGAATGAAATGTTTAAGATAAACCAAAATATGATGAAAGCATGGATGGATGCACTACCAAAGAGACCAGAAGAAGATACAAGTGAAGGATTCGACTTTACAAAGTATCAAGATTGGATGGGTCTTCAAAAACAATGGATGAACAATTGGCAAAATATTGCGAAGACTTTAATGCCTCAAGATATGTTTAACCAAGGCCCATATTCTGCTTGGACAAATGTAATGAAATCTTATAATCCATTCTCAATAGGAAAATTTATGGAGCCAGTGACTCGCGACGTATTTGAAAAGATGTTGAATTCACAAAAACTTTATGCAGGACTTTATGAACAGTACAAGAAATTTAGCGACGAGATTTTAAAACCGGGAACTGAACAATATAAAGAAAATATCGACCAATTAGTAGACGAGTACAACAAGATCTTTACAAATAATCTCATACCGCTACTTCCAAAGGAAATTCAAGGTCTTGTTACTAACACGCAAAGCTACTTCAACACTTATCTAAATACTTTGAGTAATTTTGTTGGACCATGGTCTTTTGCTTATCAAAATATGGCAGATATATTTATGCAAACAGCTTTTAAAGATCCAATGAAATTATCAGATGCGTTAAAAGAGTGGAAGAAGGCATACGATGAAACTTTTGGAGTTTTAATTAAATCTCCAGTAGTTGGAAGTTCAAGAGAAATGCTTGAACAAAACAACAAGGCAATCGAAGCTATGATTGAAATGCTAGTTTCTGTATCAGAATTTATGACACAGGCTATGACTCATGGATATAAAAATTCTAAAGAAGCTTTTAAGGATTATATAGAATCTATCGATAATGGTGAAGAACCAAAGACATTTAGCGAATTTTATGATATGTGGTCAAAATATGTAGAAGATGCAATCGAAAGTTATTTTTATACAGATGAATTTTCAAAATTAATAGCTAAGACAGCAGATTCTGCAATGATTTTTAAAATCGAATATGACAAGGTAATTGAGAAGGCTCTTGAAAATCTTCCAATTGTAACTATGTCAGAGGTAGATAATGTGTATAAAAATGTTTACGAATTAAAACGCGAAATTAGATCCATGAAAAAAGAACTAGAAGAAATGAAAAATAAAAATAAACCGGAAGAAAGTAAGTAAGACTTATATTGGTTCATGGAGGTAAGAAATGTATAGCGATTTTTTTGATATAAAAAAGTCAATGGAAGAAAATATAGAGGCACAAGAAAAATTTTTAAAGAGTTTCGAGACAGTTTTAGACATCAAAGAAAATCAAGCAAACCAAACACCTAGGGATTTGGTATTTACAGAGGATAAATTAAAACTTTTCCACTACGAAAAGAGCACAAAGACTGTGAACAAAATCCCAACCTTAATTGTATACGCTTTGGTAAATACTCCATCTATGATGGATATTGGACAAGATAAATCTTTTATCAAAAAGCTCGTAGACAGTAGACTAGATTTATATCTTATTGAGTGGGGATATCCTACAGCAGACGACAAGTATCTTGAACTAGACGATTATATAAATGTTTATATTGATGACTGCGTAGATTATATTAGAAAAGAAAGCGGTCAAGACAAAATAAATTTACTTGGAGTGTGCCAAGGCGGTACATTTAGTTTGATGTACACAGCTCTTCACCCAGAAAAAATTAAAAATATTGTAACAATGGTAACTCCCGTTGATTTTTCAACAGATGACGGATTGCTATTTAAATGGGGAAAATATCTCAACCCAGACAAAATGGTAGAAGCATTTGGAGTTGTGCCTGGTGATTTTATGAACACAGGATTTTTGACATTAAAGCCACTATCCTTAATGGTAAATAAATATATAGATATAATTAATGATTTGGATGATCCAGATTATCTATCAAGCTTTGTCACTATGGAAAAATGGATTTTTGATTCTCCTGGACAAGCAGGCATGGCATACAAAGATTTCTTAAATTCAATGTATAGAGAGAATGCTCTTATAAAGGGCAAAATGGAAATAGCTGGAGAAAAAGTTGATCTCAAAAAAATAACACAACCAGTTCTAAATCTTTATGCAGAAAGAGACAATCAAGTTCCAAATGCAGCATCAATTCCATTGGAAAAATATGTTGGTAGCAGTGACTACACAGCAAAGTGTTTCCCAACAGGCCACATTGGAATGTTTGTAAGTAGAAGAAGTCAACAGGAAGTTGCACCGACAGTCGCAGATTGGATTAAAAAACACAGTAGATAATAAGGTAGTGAGATTATGGATAACACCAAAGGTAAAACTATTGATCAATTAGAAATTGGACAAAGTGCTTGTTTTACAAAGACAGTTGCAGAGGCAGATGTATATAACTATATCGGAGTTTCTGGCGACTTTAACCCAGCTCACATCAACGAAGAATATGCAAAAAGTACAAAGTTTAAAAGTCGTATAGCCCATGGTATGATAAGTGCAGGTTTTATATCTGCAGTTTTAGGTACTCAATTACCTGGACCAGGAACAATATATTTATCACAAGATTTAAAGTTCACGCACCCAGTTCACTTTGGGGATACAATAACTGCAACATGCTCAGTAGAAGAACTCTTTCCAGAAAAAAATAGAGTTATAATGAAGACAGTTTGCACAAATCAAAATGGAGACACAGTAATTGAAGGTAGGGCACTCGTGCTCGCACCGCTTAAATAAAAA
>JASBZH010000044.1 GCA_029983555.1 Peptoniphilus sp.
CCAAATGCGATAAACCTTAAAATTATCTATTGACATTTAATAGCTGGTCTTATATAAATTTTTATACAGATTACAATAATCAAACTTTAGATTTTTTTATGACTATTGTAAGAGTACTTCATAAGATAAATTGGCGCTATAAATGCACTTAAACTATTATAATATCTAAACTGAAAAATTAAAGGTTTATAATCTAGTACTTCTTCTTTATAAGAAATAGAAGCACTTGATCCACTCGACATGAAAGCTGGTGTAGATAAATCCAATTTGTAAATAAAAGCATTTGAATTTATATAATCCTTAGGAAAATAATATAAGCCGTAGTTTAAAATATTGATATAGATAAGCTTATTATCATGTGACTTTTATCTATTTCTACATCTTGTATAAGTATATATTTAAAAAATCTAATATATATCCTACTTTAATCTTTCTTTTTCAACCTCTTTACAGAGATTGTTCCATTGACAGTCACCACAAATTTCTTCGCGCCTATCATTTTTAAATATTATATCACAAGTTAGCTTTTTCGCTTCATTCCAATTAATAATTTCGCCCGCATTAAGCCCTATAGCTTTTAAAACTTTCTTATCATAATCTATAACCTTATCACTGTCCTTACAGAAATTTCCAAACTTATTAGGACATTTTTTGCATATGTCATCAACAGACGCTTTAAGTTTTACTTTTGGATTATTTTTAAGAAGATTAATTACACTTGTCATATTTTTAGAAAAATCGTCGCTATAACCTTCCCCGACAAAATTTGAAGTGCAAAGCAAATGATGAGCTCTAATATTAAGCATTATTATCATCGCCTATGATTTTACAATTTGCTATTTCTTCTGTATCTAATATTTCTACGGACTTAATTTTATTAGTCAAATCTTTATCTGATCTTGCTTTTACTCTTATATAGTTTGTTGTGTAGCCATAGTATTCATTTTCATGTTCTTCTTCAAATAAAACCGACTTTGGCATATTCATATTTGAAAGCTTAAATTTCTTTTGATAAATTTCTCCAATTTCAATTAATTTTTCGGATCTTTCTTTTTTAATGTTTCCATCAATTTGATTTTTCATCTTAGCAGCTGGTGTATTTTTTCTCATAGAATATTTAAACACGTGAATTTTAGAAAATCCAACTTCTCTTACGATTGAAACAGAATCTTCGAAATCTTCATTTGTTTCGCCTGGAAAACCAACTATTATGTCTGTAGTAAGTCCTGCATTTGGCATATATTTTTCAATTATTCTAGTCTTTTCAATATATTCTTCTCTAGTATAGTGCCTATTCATCGCCTTTAGCACATTATTTGATCCGCTTTGAAGAGACAAATGAAAGTGGTCACAGAGTTTATTTGTAGCGACTGCTCTTTTCATAAAATCTTCATCAATAATATTTGGTTCAACTGAAGAAAGCCTAATTCTTTCTATTCCATCGACTTCTGCTATAGCCTCTATCAAGTCGATTAACCTTTTTTCTCCTCTGTCCTTGCCAAAAGAACCTATGTGAATTCCAGTTAAAATTATCTCTTTAAATCCAGATAAAGCCAAAGTTTTTGCTTCTTCTACTGCATCTTCAATTTCTCTAGATCTTATTGGTCCCCTCGCATAAGGAATGATGCAATATGTGCAAAATCTATTGCATCCATCTTGAACTTTCATATAAGCTCTAGTTCTGTTATTGCTATCGAAATTAGTGGTGTTGTGAAATTCGCGAACATCCTTTAAATCCCTTACGATGTCTATCTTTTCTCCACTCTTTGCCTCTTCAACTAAATTTACAATTCTGTTTCTATCTGTAGTTCCAATAACTACATCAACGCCCTCTATTTTTTTTACTTCATCGGGACTCACTTGCGAATAGCAACCCACCACTGCAACAACTGCATCTGGATTTTGTCTCTTTGCTCTTCTTATAAATTGTCGCGATTTCCTATCAGAAAGATTTGTAACAGTACAAGTATTAACAATGTATACGTCACTAAAATCTTCATTTTCTACTTGTCTATATCCTTCTTTTTCAAATAACTCACTCATCGCCTCTGACTCATATTGATTTACTTTGCATCCAAGCGTGAGAATAGAAAAAGTTTTATCCATCTAAACACTCCTTGCCATGTATAATATAAAAAGACGCTACAATGCTTGCAGTCTCAGCTCTTAGAATTCTCTTGCCAAGTCCCACTCGTCGTGCTTTTTTTAAAATTTCAATTTCCCTATCACTAACCCCACCTTCTGGACCTATTACAAGACCAATATCATCAGATAGAGTGTTAATAATTTCTCCAAGCGAAGTTTTATTTTCATCTTCATAGCACAATATTAAATCACCGTTAAATTTGACAATATCATCACTTTTAATCATATCATGAACTATGGGCACAATATCTCTTTTAGACTGTTTTGCAGCGGATTCAACAATTTTTTGAAATCTAGCTTGTTTTTTCTCCATCTTTTTTGAAAAGTCTGCAACTGATCTATCCATTAAGACTGGATAAAAATCAGTAACTCCAATTTCAGTTGCGTGTTTTAAGACGTCCTCATTTTTGCTTCTCTTTAAAATTCCAAAAAATAGTGAGAGTCTCACGTTCGATTCATTAGAATTTTTTATCTCACTCTTTTTTATAATTTCGCCATCTTGAACTTCGAAAGCAAAAATTCCATCTTTAAACACCACTTGAAATTCTTCCTTGTCTTCAATTCTTATTACATCTTTTAAATGGTGGAGATTTTCAGAGTTTAAATTTGTATCTCCATCGAAATTTCTATTTTCAAAAAATCTAAACATTTAATTTACCCACAATTGCAACCCAGTTATTTTTAGATTTTTCATCAATTATATCAAATCCATTTTGTTTTAAGGCATCTACAACCATATCTCTTCTTTCAGAGATTATTCCAGAAGAAATGAATATTCCACCATTTTTAAGATGATTCTTTAAATTTTTTATCTCATCAACGATTATCTCAGCAATAATATTTGATACTATTAAATCTGCCTCATCTTTAACTACATCTAAAAGATTTCCCTTTTTCACATCAACTTTATCTGATACATCGTTTAATCTAGCATTTTCAATTGAAGCTTCTATGCACTTATCATCTATATCAACAGCAAGTGCTTTTTTTGCTCCGAGTTTTAAACTAGCTATTGCGAGTATCCCCGATCCACAGCCAATGTCAAAAATTGTATCATCTGTTTTAACGTATTTTTCAAGCATTTCAAGGCACATATAAGTTGACTCGTGAGTACCAGTTCCAAAAGCCATTCCTGGATTAATTATTATTTCTCTGCGATTTTCTTTATTTTCATATTTTTCCCAATTTGGAACTATCGCAATTTTTTTGCCAATTTCAAGGGGTTTGTAATATTTCTTCCAATTATTTGCCCAGTCTTCATCGTCCTTTTCGTATATACTAACTTGGCCTAAGTTTCTATCTAAAATTACTGATTCTATTTTCTTTGCTGATTCTAAATTTTCAGGATAAGTTTTTAATATCAATTCATTTTTACTGACATCTAAAATTGGATAATCAATAAAATCCCAATCTCTTTCATTTTGGTTTAGTTCATCTATGATGTTTTCAGAAATTTCTTCAATTGTATATATGTCAAAATCATATAGAATCCCCAAAAGTTTATCTTTATTCTCAGTTTTTGTCTTTATATCAAGTTCAATATATTTCAATTCAATCACCTTAGCCTATTATATATTATTGAAATTTTTTATACAATTTAAAATAAAATAAAGACTTTTGATATAAAAAAACCTAAAGAAAGCAAAAAGCTTAGCTTTAGGTTTTTAATCAATCAAATAAATTTTTTAATTTATCTAAAAACGTCTTTTTATTTTCACTTACTTCAGGCTCTTTATCTCTTAGTTGTTCTAAAAGTTCTCTTTGGTCATCTGTAACTTCTTTAGGAATAATAATATTTACCTTAAAGTATAAGTCGCCCCTCTTATTTTCTCTATTTACATAAGGGACTCCCTCGCCCTTTAATTTAAATACAGTCCCACCTTGAGTTGCTTTTGGAATTTCATAATCAACGAGTTTTTTAAGTGTCGGTACTTTAATTTTCGCTCCAAGAACTGCATCGGGATAAGAAATAGGTATATTTATATAAATATCGTTTCCCTCTCTTTTGAAAACTGGATCAGATTTTACTCTTATATATACATATACGTCTCCCTTTGGTCCTTCGTTTTCGCCAACTGATCCTTGTTCACTCAGTGGAATAATATTTCCAGAATCAACACCTGCTGGAATCTTAACTTTTAATTTCTTATTCTTTGCTACCTTTCCTTTGCCTTTGCAAACCTTGCAAGGTTCTTCAATTATTTCACCAGTTCCATGGCACTCTTCACAAGTAGAAGTCCTTACAAATCTTCCAAAAGGAGTATTTTGTGTAGTCTTAGTTTGTCCTGTTCCATCACACTTTTCACATTTATGTTTAGAAGTGCCTGGCTCCATTTTTTCTCCATGACAATGTGGACATTCCTCATTAATTTTTACTCTGATTTCCTTTTCCGTTCCAAAAATTGCCTCAAAAAAGTCTAAAGATATTTCAACTCTAGAGTCTGGCCCCTTTTGTGGAATATCCTTGGCATTTTGATATTCGTATCTAGTACTTCTTGACGCTCCTCCAAATATATCAAAAATATCCTCAAAAATATCAGAGAAACCTCCGAAGCCTTGGCCCGTTCCAGCATTACCATTTAGACCATCTTCTCCATAAGCGTCATAAATTTGTCTCTTCTTTTCATCAGATAGAACTTCGTAGGCGTAAGAAACTTCTTTAAACTTAGTTTCTGCCTCTTCATCACCAGGATTTAAATCCGGGTGATATTTCTTTGCCATTTTTTTATATGCTTTTTTTATTTCAGTCGGTTGAGCGTTTTTATCCACGCCCAAAATTTCATAAAAATCTCTCATCATTCACCCCAAATCGAACCTATATTTTAATACATATTTGAGTAAAAATAAAGTGCAAAAAAATATTGCAAGGGAAAGCCCCCTGCAACATTTTTATTTAATTAAGATTATTCTTCGTCTTCATCGTCATCGACAACTTCGTAATCAGCATCAACTACATCGTCATCTTGTTTTTGTCCACCTTGAGCTTGTCCCTCTTGTGAATTTTTATAAATTTGTTCTGAAATTGAGTAGAAAGCTTGTGTCAATTTTTCTGTCTTATCTTTAATTTCATCTAAGTTGTCAGAATCTTTAACAGCTTTTAAATCTTCTAGTGCAGACTGAACTTTATTCTTATCATCTTCAGAAATTTTACCTTCAACGTCTTTTAAAGTATTTTCTGATTGATAAATTATTGAGTCAGCATTGTTTTTAGCTTCAATGAGTTCTTTTTTCTTTTCATCTTCTTTAGCATACATTTCTGCTTCTTTAACTTTCTTTTCAATTTCGTCTTCATTTAAGTTAGTTGAAGAAGTAATTGTAATGTGTTGTTCTTTTCCTGTTCCCAAATCTTTTGCACTTACATTTACAATGCCGTTGGCATCAATATCGAAAGTTACTTCAATTTGAGGTACGCCTCTTCTTGCTGGAGCAATTCCATCAAGAGTAAATCTTCCCAAAGTGATATTGTCTTTAGCCATTTGTCTTTCACCTTGTAGAACGTGAATTTCTACAGAAGTTTGGTTGTCGGCAGCTGTTGTAAATATTTGTGATTTTTTAGTTGGAATTGTTGTGTTTCTTTCAATAAGTCTTGTTGTAATATTACCCATTGTTTCAATTCCAAGAGAAAGTGGAGTTACATCAAGTAGAAGTAAGTCCTTAACATCTCCAGATAATACACCAGCTTGAATTGCTGCACCAAGTGCTACACATTCGTCTGGATTAATATCTTTTTGAGGTTCTTTTCCTGTTAGTTTTCTAATTCCCTCTTGAATTGCAGGAATTCTTGTAGAACCACCAACTAAAAGAACTTTGTCAATTTCGTTTGCGCTAAGTCCAGCATCTTTAAGTGCATCGTTAACTGGTCCTTCAGTCATCTTTACTAAATCTGCTGTAAGTTCATCAAATTTAGCACGTGAAATATCCATATTTAAGTGAAGTGGGCCAGATTGACTAGCTGTAATAAATGGTAAGTTTACATTTGTTGACATTGTAGAAGAAAGTTCTTTCTTAGCTTTTTCAGCTGCCTCTTTAAGTCTTTGTAAACTCATTTTATCAGCTTTTAAGTCAATTCCATTTTCTTTTTTAAATTCTTCTGCTATATAATCAATTAATTTATTGTCAAAGTCATCTCCACCAAGTTTGTTGTTACCTCTAGTAGATTGAACTTCAAATACACCGTCAGAAAGTTCTAGGATAGAAACATCAAATGTTCCACCACCTAAGTCATAAACCATAACAGTTTGGCTTCCAGCCTCTTTGTCTTCGCCATAAGCAAGTGCTGCTGCTGTTGGTTCGTTTACAATTCTCTTAACATCAAGTCCTGCAATTCTTCCTGCGTCTTTAGTTGCTTGTCTTTGAGCGTCTGTAAAATATGCAGGAACTGTAATAACTGCTTCTGTAATTTTTTCTCCAAGATATGATTCTGCATCAGATTTTAATTTTTGTAGGATCATTGCTGAAATATCTTGTGGAGTGTAAGTTTTTCCGTCAATTTTAATTTCGTGATCAGTACCCATGTGTCTTTTAATTGATTGAACAGTTCTTTCTGGGTTTGTGATTGCTTGTCTCTTTGCAGTTTCACCTACAAGTCTTTCGCCATCTTTAGTGAAAGCTACTACAGATGGAGTTGTTCTATTTCCTTCTATATTAGGTATTATTACAGCGTCTCCGCCTTCCATAACTGCTACTGCAGAGTTAGTTGTACCTAAATCAATTCCAATTATTTTTGCCATAATTATTTTCCTCCTAAAATTATTGAGATACTTTTACCATAGCTGGTCTAAGTGTTTTATCTTCTATTAAATAACCTTTTTGCAATACTTCAATTACTACGCCGGATTCATACTCATCACTATCTTCTGCTAAAACAGCGTGATGGTAAGTTGGATCAAACTCTTTTCCAAGAGCTTCCATTTCAACAATCCCTTCTTTTTTTAAGACTTCTATAAGTTGATCTCTAATCATTTCTATTCCGTCGTAAGTACTGTCTTTTTTATCTATAGTTTCTATTGCCCTATCAAAATTATCTATTACAGGCAATAGGTCATTTGCAATTTTTTTAACTCCAAGCTCGATATAACCTTTCTTTTCTTCTTCAGTTCTTCTTTTAAAATTGGTAAAATCAGCTTGAAGTCTCATGAATTTATCTTTTAAATCGTCGTATTCTAAGTCTTTATTTTCTTTTTCGTCTTCTATATCTTCAGTCTTATTTTCTTCTGTCTCTTCTATATTTTCATCATCAAGATTTTCTTCTTCAAAATCCTTTTTAATGTTTTCATCATTTGCCATTTAAACACCTCTTCTCATTTCTTCTAAAGCTTTCTCTACACCATCGCTAAAAACTTTTACTGTCTTTAAAAGCTCTCGGTAATCAATCCTAACTGGTCCGATAACTCCTAAACTTCCGAGTATTTTATAAGATGACTCAAAAGGTGCTCTAATAATTGTATTTCTCTTCATGAGCTTGGCCTCATTTTCATCGCCAATTATTACATCAATTCTATCAGGCGACAAATCATCACTTAGGATTTTAAACAGTGAGTCCTTATCTTCTATCAAACTCATAAATTCCCGAGCCCTCTCAAGATCCTTATACTCATCAAAGTTTAAAATATTTGTTAGACCATCGTAATAAATTTCAATTGCGGATACCTTTTCGTTAAAAACTCTCACTAAATTTATAATATCTGAAATAAGCTTTCCATATTTAGCCATTCCCATAGAAAGAGTAACTTTTAAGGATGCAATTTTTTCAAAATCCAGTCCACAAACATCTTCATTTAAAGTTTTTTCGATATATTGTAAATCTTCTTCTTCTATATCATCTGTCTCAAGTAAATGCCTTTCTACAACTCCTTTGTTTCCAATTAAAATCAAAATCGAAGTGTACTCGTCTATCTTTACAAGAGTGAGTCTTTTAATTGTTGTGTCAGGCTTTCGAGGAGTTACCAAATAAGAAGTACAATTAGTCATTTCTACAAGAAGACTTACAGTATTTTTGTAAAAATCTTCTAAATTATTAGAAATTTCAATCAACTGATTTTTTATATTTTCAGAGATTTTTTCATCCTCGTAGGCCATGAAATTATCATAGAACTCATCAACATAAAATCTATAAGCTTTATTTGATGGAACTCTTCCTGCAGATTGATGAGGTTTATTTAAAAAGCCAAGATCTTCAAGATCTGCCATCTCATTTCTTATGGTCGCCGAACTAACTCCCAAATCATAATCTTTAGATAAAGTTCGTGAACCAACAGGAATCGGCATATCAATATATGCTTCTATAATAGCATTTAAAATATTCACTTTCCTGCTGTCCATAATCTCCTCCTTTATTAGCACTCACTCTCTTTGAGTGCTAGTACAAGTATATGTTAATATCTTTATGCACTTTTGTCAAGCCTTTTTATAAAAATTTTTGCTCAACTACAATAATTTTATCCTTTATTTTATAATTACTTTTTTTCTTATAAATCTATCAAATTTAGATAACTTTTATTTTCTGCAATAAATTTTTATAATTTGGATTAAGGTAAATTTTATGAAAAATAATTAAATAATCTATAAATTTTCTTTATTATTCTTTAGAATATATACTAAAACTTTTATCTAACATGTATGGTATATTCTAGTTTTATAATCTTTAATTTATAAAATTAAAGCCTAAAATATAACTACTGAATTTTTATGGATTGTAAGAATTAAAAAAGATGCTGCAAAATCTTTTGATCTTGCAACATCTCTTATCTCTTAATGTTTTAATTAGGCTGCCTTTGGCATTTCCATTGTCTTTGAAATGTCTTTTATATAATCAATTTCTTTTGGAGTGATAGTCTTTTCACTCTTAATTTTTTCAACTAATACATCCCTAACTGGTATATAAGTTTCTTCTACATTTTTAGCATTAGAAAAATCGTAGCCGTCTCCTCCTGTAAACATGAAGTCATTTACGACAACTCTGTAGGTTTTGTTTTCATCAATTGGTGTTCCGTCTTCTAAAGTAATCTTTGTGATTTGCTGACCATAAGGTTTAGTGCTGTCATATTCTACATATAGTCCACTAAAATCTCCATCAGTTGTATTTGGCATGTTGATTCCGTGATCAATTGCCTTAATTAAATCTTTTCCTTGTAAATCCATAACTACAAGATAATTGTCAAAAGGCATAATTTCATATAGGTCGCCCATTGTAATTTCGCCTTTATCTAAAGTTCTTCTAAGTCCTCCACCATTTTGAATGGCAACTTGTGCATCAGTTTTTTCTGCCATTACTTCACATGTCCAATATCCCAATAATGTATTTGAGCCTTTTAGACCTCTATCGTGTGTAAATTCTCCAGTAGCTTCACCGAGTTTTTTACCTTTTATTGGTTCTAATTCCTTTTGTAAATCATTGTAGAATTTTTCAGTTTCTTCATCTTTTATGAGATTATTTTTTATAAATTGACCTTCTACAAGTTTTGGAGTTACTACTATTTTATCTCCATCTTTAGTTATTTTTAAATTTCCCATAGCTCTGCCTGAATAATATGATTGAAGTATAGCTACGCCATTAACTTCTCCACAAACAGGTCTGTGAGAGTGAGCTGAAAGTATTGCATCAAGTCCATCTACATTTTTTGCAACATCTGCTGCTGTTCCAGTAATTTCACTAGAATTATCTTCTTGTGCTGAATCTAAGTGAGTTAGTGCAATTATAACATCAGGTTTACCTTCATTTGCTTTTCCAGAATTTAAAAAGTCTACCCAATATTTTGCTGATTCAATTGGATCTTTAAATTCAAAATCTTTAATATATTCAGCTTTTGTAAGAGTTGAAGTTTCTGGATGTGAAAGTCCAATGAGTGCGATTTTTAGTCCATTTTCTTCTACTATTTTATAAGGTTTTGCCCAATTAACTGGTTCACCTGATTTTTTATCATAAATGTTTGAAGCTAGAAAATCAAAATTTCCTTCTTTTGCCCATGTAGGAATTTTTTCTGCTCCCCAGTCAAATTCGTGATTTCCTACTGCTGATGCAACAAGGTTCATATCTTTTAACATTGCAGTAACTGGTTTACCAACTGTTAAGTTTGAATCACTAGTTCCTTGGTAGCTATCTCCGCCAGATAAAACTATTGTGTTTGGATGTTTTTCTTTAAATTCATTTACATATCCAGCCATTTTAGCCATACCCATGTTTCTCTTTTTGCCTTTAGTTTCTTCAGCTACATTTCCGTGAAAGTCATTGAAAAATAAAATATTAACTTCGTTTTCTTTTACTTCGCCAAATTTTACTCCCAATTCTTTAGCTTTTTCTTCAGTAAAAGCTCCTTTTTTAACCAAAAGCTCTCCCAATGTGTATCCAGTGTTGTCGTTTAACTCTTTGTCCAATGCTCTATCGATATAAACAGCAGCTTCACTCTTTGTTATGCTAGAATTAATGTCATCATCTTTATCTAGAAGTCCTATTTCTTTAGAAATTTTTTCGGCATCGTTATAAGCTTTCATTGGATCATAAGAAAGGCCTCTTAATATAAATGATATAAATTCTTTCTTACTTAAATTTGAATTTGGATCAAATTTATCTTCTGATTTTCCCTTTGTAAGATCAAGATCATATCCAAGACCAGCATAACCTTTGAACCATTCGTCTACATCTTTAAAAGGATTTAGTTCTACATAGTCTTGTTTTTGTGAAAGTTCCTTAGAATATCCAAGGGATTTCAATACCATTGTAAGACCAATTGATCTTTTTAGTGGTTCTTCTAATCTTTCTTTAGTGTTGTCCTGGTCAATAAGCTCTAGTTGTTGCAACTTTTGTGTTGAACTAATTTCCATTTCTTTTGCAAAGACACCTTGTAGTGAGCTTAGCATAAGAATTAAAGCTAGTAATAAGGACAAATACTTTTTACTTGTTTTTCTCATAAAAACCTCCTCGTATAATAATGTTGTAGTTTAAAAAAACTACATTTTCTTTTCTA
>JASBZH010000045.1 GCA_029983555.1 Peptoniphilus sp.
AGAAAAGAAAATGTAGTTTTTTTAAACTACAACATTATTATACGAGGAGGTGTAAATATGTCAACTTTAGGAATTGTTATAGGCATTGCTCTAATAATATTATTGACTTTAAAAGGTGTATCTATATTAATTGCTGCGCCACTGGCTTCGATAATTGTCATAATATTTAGCAATTTAAGCATTGTAAATGTATTATTGGGTACTGGAAGTGGTACATATATGGGCTCGTTGGGTTCATATACTATGAACTATTTTGTTATGTTCTTATTGGGAGCAGTATTAGCAAAATTAATGGAAGAGAGTGGAGCAACTGTTGCTATATCAGAAAATATTTTAAAAAGAATAGGAACGGATAATCCATATCGTGTTTTAGTTGCCATATTTATAATTTCAATCGTTTTAACATATGGAGGTATAAGTGTATTTGTTGTAATGTTTGCAATTTTACCTTTAGCAAAATCTATGTTCAAGAAAATGAATTTAGAATGGTCACTTATTCAAGTTCCGTTTTGGGGTGGTGTGGCTACTTTTACTATGGTAACTGCGCCAGGAAGTCCTTCAATTTCAAATGTGATTCCAATTGAATATTTTGATACTTCTTTAACTGCAGCATCACTTCCGAGTATACTAGCTTCTATTGGTGCCATTATATTTTGCTTATGGTATATGAAATTTTGTTTAAAAAGATCTTTAAAAGCAAATAAAGGATATGAAGAACCTGCTAATATGGCAAATGTAGAGGAATTTACTAAGCCTCTTCCATCTTTTAGTAAAAGTATTGTTCCGCTTTTACTTCTCATACTTATATCTATATTGGGTTCAATATATGGAAATATGTATGAAAATGAATTTATAAAGAAAAATATAGTTTATATAGCTTTATTAGTTGGAATTGTTTCTTCTGTAATTTTGTTTAGAGATAAATATGATAATATTATTGCTCCATTTAATTTAGGTGCTACAAATGCTGTTGGTGTAATAATTGCAACATCATCTGCAGTAGCATTTGGATCCATAACTGTAGCAATGCCAGGATTTGAATCTATAAGTAAAGCTGTGTTAGGAATTTCATCAAACCCATATATAAGTTTGGCTATAATTACTGCTATAATGTCAGGTATAAGTGGTTCATCATCAGGTGCGCTTGGAATAGTTCTCCCAGCATATTCAGAATATTTCTTACAAAGCGGAGCAAACCCCGAACTATTGCACCGTGTTGCGGCAATATCATCTGATATTTTACCTATGGTACCACATGGAGGTGCAGTAATAACATTTTTATCTATTTCTGGTTTAACTTATAAAAATGGATTAAAGGAAGGATTTATAACTGTAACTGTATCATCGCTCATTTCACTAGCAATAGTTATAGCTACGGGAGTTTTATTTTATTAATTTAGGAGGTTTTTATGGAAAAAGAAAAATTTGTAACTTATCGTTTTGTAAAAAAAGAAGATTTAAACCATCATGGGACTTTATTTGCTGGACGTGCGGCTGAATGGTTTGTTGAAACTGGACTTATGACAACGTCATTTTATGTACCAGCAGAAAATATTGTAATGGTAAACATTGATCAGATGAGTTTTTATAAGCCAATTCAACTTGGAGAACTTATAAAATGCTCAGGTGTAGTAGCTTATGCAGGTCGCACTAGTTTTATAGTTTATCTAAAATTTGAAGTAAACGGTGAAAAGCGAGTTGAAGGTTTTATTTCATATGTAAATGTAGATGAAAATGGAAAGTCAATGCCTCATAACATTGAGCTAGATTTAGATAGCACAGAGGCTAGAGAACTAAACGAAAGAGCAAAGAAATTTTTAGGTAAATAGGAGGTAAATATGAAAATAGCATTTGTATTTCCAGGTCAAGGAAGCCAATATCGTGGAATGGGTAAAACTGTTTACGATGAATATGATGTAGCAAAAGAAATATATCAAAAAGTTGATAACGTAACAAATAGGAATATTACAGAAATGTGTTTTGAAGGAACTGATGAAGAACTTTTGAGCACGATTAATCAACAGCCGACTATTCATACAACAGAGATAGCAATTTTAAATGCAGTAAAAAGTGAAGGTATAGAACCAGATATTGCAGCAGGATTTAGCTTAGGAGAATATGCGGCACTAGTATGTGCGGATATTATTAACTTTGAAGACACTGTTCAATTGGTAAGTAAGCGCGGTAAAATTATACAAGATACAATACCTCAAGGTGTTGGCAAAATGGTTGCCATAATTGGATTAGATCGAGAAAAAGTTGAAGAAATAGTAAAAGAAGCTTCAAAAATTGATACTGTTGAATGTTCAAATTATAATTGTCCAAAGAATGTAGTTGTATCTGGATATAATGACGCAGTTGATAAGGTTATTGAATTGGCTAATGCTGCAGGAGCAAAAAAGGTATCTC
The DNA here is from genome assembly GCA_029983555.1 of Peptoniphilus sp. GTDB lineage: Bacteria > Bacillota > Clostridia > Tissierellales > Peptoniphilaceae > Peptoniphilus_A. The sequence goes on from JASBZH010000045.1 coordinate 2,410, forward strand.
CGCTTAAAGTCAGTGCACCGTTTCATACAACTTTGTTAAAACAAGCGGGAGATAAAATGGCCAAGGAATTGGAAAAAGTAGAGATAAGAAAGCCTAAAATCACATACATTCCTAATGTTAAAGCAGAACCTTTTGACGAATCTGATGATCAGATAGATATATTAAATAAGCATATTTGGTATCCTGTTCGTTGGGAAGAGACAGTTAGAAAAATGGTAGATTTGGGAGTAGATTTAATTGTGGAAATAGGACCATCAAAGACACTTACAAGCAATAATAAATATACTCTTGATACTATTAAAAATGCAGATGTCAAACTTATGAGCGTGGAAACAGCTGAAGATATTAAAAAATTAAAAGAAGCTGTTAAGGGACAATAATTTTAAATTTTATATAAATTTGTTGAATATATTACTAAATATCCTCTTTATCTAAAAAGATAGAGAGGATCCTCTTTATCTAAAAAGATAGAGAGGATATTTTAAATATACAATGTCTAAGAAAGTTACAAATATTAATTTATTTATGGAGTTTTTATAAAATATTATATTTTATAGTAGGAGAGTATAAAAAATTAAATTTAACAATAGATTTAAGTTAATCGACAATACAATTGAAAATTTAATTTTTAAGTATTATTATATGTTTGGTGAGAAATTTGAAATTAGAAAAATATGAAAATTTACACGAAACTTTCCCCGTAGTCTTATTTTTGACTCTAGCGGGAGGCTTTCAGGACGCATATTCCTATCACTTGAGGGGCAGTGTTTTTGCCAACGCCCAAACGGGAAATATTGTTCTTTTATTTAAAAATATTGTAGATCTTGATAAGCTTGGAATTATAAAGTACATAATACCTCTTATTGCTTTTACAGCAGGGGTTTATTTTGCAGTGAGATATGAAAACTTTCATCGTTCAAAAAACATGAATTGGAGACAGGTTATATTATTATTTGAAATTGTAATCATGGTTTTAGTCTCATTTATGCCAGAGAGTTTAAATAACCTTGCCAATGCGCTGCTTTCTTTTGTGTGTGCAATGCAAGTTTACTCTTTTAAAAAGATTTATGGACTCACTTTTGCGACTACAATGTGCATTGGAAATTTAAGGAGTGCTACTGAAAATTTATCTAGATATCATGTTACGGGAGATAAAAACTTTTTATCTGCTTCTTTAAAATATTATACAGTTATTTTAATTTTTGGTATTGGTGCAGGCCTTGGATACTTATTTACAGATTTTTTTCAGTTAAAGGCAATACTTATTGCTGCACTATTTTTAACTATAGCTCTAATAGTTATGTTTTTTGATTGAAATTAAAAAAGACCTGAGTTCTATTTTAGAATTTGGGTCTTTTAAAATTTAAAGAGATTATAAGAAGATATGTCTAAGTCTTTGGTAAAATTTTCTGCATTTTTAAGATCTTTTTTGTCGTGAAATGAGATATTCCAATTGCAATTTTCTGAGACGTTATCTTTAATTTTATAGAAATAGTCGTAATCGGTTTTGGAAAGTGAGTGGCCATATATACTCACGTCCTTGATATTCGAAAGTGATGAAAAAAATTTCTGATTATTTTCTATAATAGTTGAGCTGTCCTTGTATGTTTTTTCGTAATACGAATTAATTATATTTTGTGCCGCATTTATCGCTTTATTTTTATATTTGTCATAAGGAACTATGTCTTTATTTTTACTTGAAACCATTGGAAGTGAGTTTTTGGTAATTTTTTCTATCTCGTGATGTCCAAGTATCAAATTATCTCCTCGCTTTGCTTTGCCATGAATATAAAGTATTTGCTTGCAGGATATGTCGTAACATCTCTCTAAAGTGTCTGTGTAGTTAAAGCTTAAGTAAACTGTATTTTTGTCAAAATTTTCTTGAGGAAGTACTGCGTCAACTTCTGTATCTATTTCGCGAATCCATTCTCGTAGATAAATTGGCATGTCCTCTGCAAAGGATAGGGAGCTTTCTAATTCTTTATCAAAATCCTTTTTTACAATTTCTATTTCAGACTTATCGCTCTTTGAGATTTCAATTTGCCTCTCTTCATAAAATTTTTCGTCATTAAATTTTGCAAGAGCTGACTCAAGTGAGTGAAACATTTCTTTCTTAGGTAAGAATTTACATATTTTATCGAAATAATTTTTATATTTTGGCACTATTAGTTTCTCAAAGAAGTCAGAATACTTTGTATCGAGTCCATGAGCAAGGTCAAAACCATTGCCCACTACAACTAATTTATTCAACTTAAAATTAATCTCCTTATAAGTATTTAATATTGCATCAAGCCTCTTATAAATGTAATCTAACATTATTTTATCTAAGTTGTATTTTTAAGATGTAAAGATTTTATAAATTAAAAAAGATGAAAGTAAAAAAATAAGACTCATGCGATTTTTATAGCATGAGTCTTTTGTACTACTTATTAATTTATTTTACGACATTGTGAAGTATTTGAGCTACTTCTGCTCTTGTTAAATTGCTATCTGGAGCGAATCTATTGTCAGGAGTTCCCTTTATATATTCTTTATCAGTTAGGTAAGCAACTGAGTCTTTTGCCCAATCAGATATTTTATCTGTGTCTTTAAAAGTTAAGTCGTTAGCTTTAACTTCTTCTTTATCTTTTAGTTTTAGACAAGAAGTTAATATATACGCCATTTCTTCTCTTGTTAGGTTTTCGCCCGCAACTGCTTTAGTACTTTCTGGGATTAATTTGTTTTCTACTGCCCAGTTCATGTATTCTGTGTAATATTTTCCGCTTTCAATATTTTTGTCTTTAACTTCAGTGTATTTAGTTTTGTCTACATCAGAAATTCTTCCAAGAATTGTTATGAATTCGCCGCGAGTGATGTTTTTATTTGGAGAGAATTTTAATGCGTCAGTTCCAACCATGTAGCCTTCGTTTAAAGCTTCGATAATTGGTTTTCTAGCCCAGTGATCAATTAGATCGGCTTTAGAAACTTTAGTCAAATCTTTTTGAAGATCTTGTTCAAGTTTGAATGCTTTCTTTTCCATTTCTAAAGTTTTTTCAGTAGAGAATTCAGCAGCTTTTTCTTTATCTTGTGCGTAAAGGTTTAGCCATTCTTTTTCAATTGCAGGAAATTCTGCCATTAATTTGTCTTCAAAATCTGTGACAGTCTTTCTAGTTGAATCTCCTAGTTCTTCTCTATTTCCAGAAACTAAGTCGTTTACAGATGAAGCTACCCAGTAATATGAATTTTCATCATAAGTTGGAGCATCGTTTTTAAATTCTTCAGAAGAATCGTTTATGTCAGCAAAAATTGGAATCCATGGAATGTTAAGTGGGCTTCCAAGAGTCATCCACATAATTCCAGGAGCTTCTTTTGGATATCCTTCTTTTGTTTGGAAGATGTGAGCTTGCATTGTGTTTATACTTCCAATAGGTCTTTTATATTTGTCAGGGTTTGCTTTTCTTTCAGCTTTATTGTCTGATGGGATATAATCTGTTCCTTCAAATCTATTTCTAAATAAATTTAGTGCATCTTTTATGTCGATTTTTTCGCTATCTTTTGATAAATCATTTAAAAGTGGGAATCTGTCGGCATCGTAAGGGATAGTTGAATTAGGATCTAGATCATGGATTCCAGACCAAACTCTTGAACGGTTTGTATCTCCTATATCTTTTGGATTGTAAGATGCAGCTAAATCAATTAGTCCGTCTTCTGTTTCGACATAAGTGCCAGCTTTTTTAGCAACTTCTACTACATCTTTAGATGCGATTACATTTTCTTTATCATTTAAATCTACTCCGCCAAGCCAGAATGCGTTAGGGAATACGCTGAATTTATCTTCAGGATATTTAATTGCAACATATTGGTGTCCAGAATAAATTTCCATATACCATACTTCGTCTTGATCTCCAAATGTAACTACATCGCCCATTGAAGCGCCTTGAGTATCAATTTCGTGAGCGAGAAGTTTAACTGCATCTTTTGCAGATCTAGCGTGAGCTAACAAAAAAGTAGTCATACTTGCTTCGTTAACGCCATTTTTAACATAAGGGTCAGTTTTTGCAATTTCGTCGTTGCAATCTGCAGAAACTGTACAGAAAATTCCTACACCGGCTTCGTTATAACCTGCAGCATCATAGACACCTTGTTCCATGTCTTTTGGTTTTTTTGAAGAGTCTGGAGTTGAGAAAAATTTCAATGAATCTTCTTTGTGTATGTATTCAAATCCATTGTTTACGTCTACAAGTTTGTCGCCTTTTTTCATTTCTGCACGTGGGTGAGTGACAAGCCTCATAGTTCTATTTCTTTGGTAATCTTCAGTTCTTCCATAGATGAAGGATCCATCAGTAGTTAAGTCTCTTCCTACTATAACACCTGTGCAGGCAAATGCTGGAGTAGCCATAGAAATAAGCATTGTCGATACAAGTCCTGCAACTAATAATTTTTTTGATTTAGTTTTCATAAATACCTCCTGAAAAATTTTTAAAAGCCTATTTATAAAATGGTTTTCCTAAATAGGAGAACAATCTTACATAGACTTATTCCATATAAGATATTACTACTTGAGGGAAAAATTGTCAATGTTTTAATGAAGTACTAAAGTTCAAGTTGATATTTTAAAAAAATGTTTTCAAAGATTAGATTGACATTGGCCATTTATCAATATATTATAGCTTTAAAAGACTATTTGTTTATAAAGAATATTGAGGTGGAAATGTTAGCTATATTTGATGTTGACGGAGTGATATTAGATTCAATGGGTTATTGCAATAATATTTCAGAAAGATATCTTTTGAAAAACAATATTACTCCCGAGAAAAATCTTTCTGATAAAATGTTTAGTATGAGTTTTAAACAGGGATCTGAATATGTAGCCAAAAATTATCCTATTGACAAGAGTGCAGAAACTATAAAGATAGAAATTTTAGAAGGTCTCAAGGATTTTTATTTTAATGAAGTTGGTTTAAAGGATGGAGCTTTAGGTACTTTAAAATTTCTAAAGAATAAAAATATAGAAATTATAGTTGCAACCTCTACGGATAAATTTTTAATAGAAGGTGCTTTTAATAGACTTCAAATTACAGATTATTTTACAAAAATTTATTCTCCAGATACTTTAAAAATTCCAAAATCAAGTATTGAGTTTTTAAAAACTATTTTAAAAGATTATAAAATAAATGGAGAAGATGCAATTTTATTTGAAGATGGCCTGTATTCAGTTATAAATGCAAAAAAACTTATGATAAATACCGTCGGAATTTATGACGAAGCGAGTAAAAAGAATAGGGAGAAATTAAAAAGAGAAGCGGACTTATATTTAGATAGTTTAAAAGATTATAGAGGTGAATTTTTATGAAAAAAGCACTTACAATAGCTGGCACTGATCCAACTGGAGGAGCTGGAGTGCAGGCAGATTTAAAGACATTTTTGGCGAATGGCGTTTATGGAATGAGTGCAATAACTTCTGTTGTCAGTCAAAATACAATGGGTGTTACGGCAATTTGCGATATGACGCCAGAATTTTTAGAAAAACAGCTCGACGCAGTTTTTACAGATATTTTTCCTGATGCAGTTAAAATTGGAATGGTATCAAATAAAGATTTAATTTTAAAAATTGCTGAAAAGTTAGAAGAGTATGAGCCAAAAAATATTGTGCTAGATCCCGTCATGGTTTCAACATCTGGAAATAAATTAATTTCAGAAGATGCAGTAAATGTATTAATTAGTAGGCTGATTCCTATGGCGGATGTCATAACTCCAAATATAGATGAGGGTGAAATTTTATCTGGAATTAAAATTAAAACTAAAGATGATATGGAAGAGGCTGCAAAAATTATCTTTGAAAAGACAAAGACTGTTGTGCTATTAAAGGGTGGCCACAGAACTGAAGATGCGAATGATTTAATTTATGATGGAAAGATTAGGTGGATTAAAGGAGAAAGAGTTTCTAATAAAAATTCTCACGGAACTGGGTGCACTCTTTCGTCTGCAATAGCGTCAAATTTAGCAAAAGGTATGAATACACAAGATTCAATAATAAAGGCAAAAGAATATGTAACAGGCGCTTTAAAAGATGGACTTAACTTGGGCAAGGGGTCTGGTCCACTAAACCATGGATATGTTTTTAAAGATTATTTTGAAAAATAATTAAAAAAGATAAATCTAAGATAAAATTACAGAGTATTAAAAATCAAAGTCATTTTTTGGCTTTGATTTTTTTATTTATATTTTAAAAATCGCAAAATTTATCTCAAAATATGAATTAATTTTTATAAATTTCAATTAAATATTTCAATAAAAATTAATGAATATATTATTTATAGAAAGAAATTCTATTAAAAAAAGAACAAATGTCTAAAATAAAACAAAATTTCTTAAAACTATTGACAATTAGAACAAAAGTTTATACAATGAAATTGAACATGTGTTTAAAATAATCTTTAGGATGATTTTAAATGGTTTATTTTTGTGATGATTTTTTTAGTAGAGATATTCTTCACGTGGATATGAATTCATTTTATGTATCTGTGGAACTTAGGGATAGACCAGAATATATGGAAAAGGCAGTTGCTGTGGGTGGAGATGAGGAAAATAGGCATGGAATAATTTTGGCAAAGACGCCACTTGCTAAAAAATATGGAGTAAAAACTGGCGAGCCGATATGGCAGGCGAAAAAGAAATGTCCAGGTCTTGTGATTCTTCCTCCTCATTATGATAAATATATTGAAGTGAGTAAAAAAGCTCACAAAATTTATTATTCATATACCAATCAAGTTGAGCCATTTGGAATGGATGAATGTTTTTTGGATGTAACTGGGTCTAAAAGGCTATTTGGAGATGGTTATAATATTGGAAATGAAATTAAGAGTAGAATAAAGAGAGAATTAAAAGTTACAGTCTCTGTTGGCAGATCCTTTAACAAAGTATTTGCAAAATTAGCAAGTGACATGGCTGGTCGAGATGAAATTTGTGAAATAAATAGAGATAATTTTAAAAAGGTAGTATGGCCTCTTGAAATTGACGAGATGATTATGATTGGAATAAAAACCAAGAGGAAATTAAACAAAATAAATATTTACACCCTAGGAGATTTGGCGGGTGCTGAGCCGGACATGCTCAGAAATTTATTTGGAATAAATGGACTTAAATTTAAAAATTGGGCAAATGGATACGACGACTCAAAGGTTTTAGATTATTATGCACAAATTCCAATTAAAACAATTGGCAGGAGCATAACTTGCAGTGAGGATTTGTTAAATGAATTTGAAGTTAGAGCAGTCTTACAAAAACTATCTCAAGATATTTCAAAAAGGCTAATTGAAAATAATTTTTTGGCAAGGGGAATACACGTCGGCTATAGGGATCACGACCTTTGTAGTTTTGGTTACGATAGCATGCTCGATTACCCGACTAATTCTTCTATAGAAATTACAGAACTTGCTATGGAAGTTTTAAGAGAACATAGAGAGCTTGAAAATAGGATGAGAGCAATCTATATAAGAGCTATTAAACTCGTATCAGATAGGGAGTCAATACAGGCAGATTTTTTTAAAGATATATCTTCGCATGAAAAAAGTTTAAGTCTTGAGAGTGCAATTTATTTTATTAGAAAGAGATATGGGAAAGATGCGATAACTTATGCTAATTTACTTGGAGACATAAAGATGCCAAACGACGGAAGAGAAATGGTGATTATGCCCCATAGTTTTTTTATGAACGTTTAGGGTATATCTTTTAAAGGTGATGATATGAATACAAATATTAAGATTATATATTTGGCTGGTGGCTGTTTTTGGGGAACTGAAGGATATTTTAAAAAATTAAAAGGTGTTTTAAAGACAGTTGTAGGATACGCAAATGGAGATAGTGAAAATACTAATTATGAAATTGTATCTTCAACTGATCATGCAGAAACTGTAAAAATTTATTACGACTTTTCAAAAATTTCTCTTGCAGAAATTCTCCTTCACTATTTTAGAATAATAGATCCAAAATCAATCAATAGACAGGGATCAGATATAGGAAGACAATATAGAACTGGAATATATTGGGAAAAGGGAGACGAAGAGTCAGAAAAAATTGTAAGAAAATTTATAGAATATGAAGAAAGTAAAATTGGAAAAGTTGCAGTGGAGATTTCTGAACTCAAAAACTTTGTAAAAGCAGAGGACTATCACCAGGATTATTTGGATAAAAATCCAGGAGGATATTGTCATGTAAACTTAGCTATGGCTGATGATCCAATAATTGACGATGACAGAGAGTTTTTAGATGGTGAGAATAAAAAAGATGTGCTAGATGAATTATCTTTTTCTGTAATGGCAAACTCTGGAACAGAAAGGCCATTTTCAAGTGAACTTAACGACGAGTACAGAAAGGGAATTTATGTGGACAAACTTTCCAAAAAACCACTCTTTGCATCAAGCGATAAATTCGATGCAGGCTGCGGTTGGCCATCATTCTCAAGACCAATAGTTTCAAATTATTTGGATGAAAAGAAAGACTACTCTCTTGGAATGGATAGAACTGAAGTTAGATCAATTAGCTCAGACTCGCACCTTGGCCATGTATTTAA